>JANXWN010000159.1 GCA_025351125.1 Caulobacteraceae bacterium
CCAGGGTGTCTCGCAATATGACGTCGCCTCGTTTGGGCGAAACTTTATTCCGCCCGATACGATGGGCGCGATCGGCGCGACCCAGTTTATGGAAACCACCAATGGCGGCTATGCGGTTTACAACAAGACCACCGGCGCGCGGCAGTCGATCATGTCCGACGTCGCTTTTTGGCAGGCCGCGGGTCAGTCCGACGCCAATGGCGATTCGCGCGTGCTCTACGACTCGCGCTCGCAGAAATGGATCGTCGAATCGTTCGCCGCCAACCTCGATACGATCCAGATCGCCATCTCCAACACGTCCGACGCCACGGGGGGCTGGAAATCTACGACGTTCACAGGGTTTGCCGGCGGCATCGCCGACTATCCGACATTGGCGATTGACAGCAAGGCGGTCTACATCGGCACGAACGACTTCAGCGCCGCGGGAGCGTTTCAGGGCGTCAGTTTGAGCGTCATCAAGCGCAGTGATCTTTTTGGTTCCGGCGCTCCGGTCACGACAAGCCTCAAGCAGTTTTTCGAGTCGGCCAGCAGTGGCGTCGATCGCGGCTTCGCCATCCAGGGAGTCAACAACGGCAACGGTGACGTCGTCGCCGCCAGCCTGTTTTCGAACACCGGCGATATCGTCAAATATAAGGTTACCAATCCTGGTACGGCTGGCGCCACCGAAACGGCTTCGGTGGCTCTGGGCCTAAACCCGGGCGATCCGGCTCTCCAAGGCGGCAACAATCATGCACGCCAACCGGATGGTACTCGCAATATCGACGCGTTGGATGTTCGCATATCCAGCGCTGCCTGGGAGCAGGCGGGTAAGATTTACACGGTGCAAACGGTTACGGCGCCCAACAGCGATCATACCTCGATCGTCTATACGGTGACAGATGCGGCCACCAACGCCATCCTTGATCAAGGCACCATCGGCGGCGGCGGTTATGACTATTACCAAGGCTCCATCGCCGTGAACAGCTCCGGTCAAGTCGTTATCGGCTATGACCGTTCCGGGTTCGGCGCCAAGGGAAAAGTCAGCTTTTACGCCACGACTTTCGACCCTCTGTTCGGGACCCTAACCGAGACCAACACCTATCTTCTTCATGTCAGCAACGTCGACGATTATCACAACGGCGCGTTGGATGGACAAGTCGCGACAGGTCGTCAGCGCTGGGGCGACTATGCCCAGGTAACGGTCGATCCCACGAACCAGGAGCATTTCTGGGCCATCGGCGAGTTCGCCCGTGAATATAACAGCAAAGCCGACGGTCACCCCGGCGGTTCGGGGCGCTCTCGTTGGGGCACTTGGATTTCCGAGATCACGCTATCCGCCGTGCCGGAACCGGCGGCGTGGTCGATGATGCTAATCGGCTTTGGCCTAGTCGGCGGCGTCCTGCGCCGTCGGGTTGCTAAAACCGCCTAAGACGGGTGTTTTAGACTAAAAGGGAAAGGGGTCGCCGCGAGGCGGCCCTTTTTTCATGGGCGGGGCTAAAATCCGCGCGCGTCCAACCATCCACCTACCGCCGCGACAGCTGTCGGCAGCAAATCCCGCCGCTCGATATAATAGTGATCGGCGTCCTTTACGGTCACAAAGGTCTTGTCCGTCGACGCGGCGGCGTCAAACAATCGTGCCGCGTGGCTGGGCGTGCAGGCAAGATCGGCGGTGTTGCTGATGACCAAAACCGGGCAAGAAATCCGCCCCGCGTTGACCACGCCGTTGGCGCGGCTTCCGTCATAGCTCCATTGCGACAGCCAAGACCGCAAGGTGGTGAATCGGCCTAGACCCACGGGTCCGTCGTTGGCGATTTTGGGATCGCCGAGATAACAGGTACCGACGCGTCGGTCGGACGGGTCTTGCGTCGGGTCGGTCCAGCGCACGTCGCACATGGTGCCCTGCACCACAAAACACCGCTCCGCGTCGGGATCGCCTGCGTCCCTTAGCGCAGCCAATTGAGCTTTCGCCCAGGCGGTAATGCGCCGATTGCGAGCGATCTGCGCAGCGCGAAATGCAGTCACGAAGTCGTCCGTGTACGGCGGCGTGGCAGGGCAGGCGGGGTCATAAATATTCAGCGCGCGGTCACGCTCGAACGGGCGTGTTTCGTCCAAAATCGACGGGTCAAGCCATTCGGTCATCGTTACCGATCGACTGACGTGCGCCGCGAGCAGCAAGATGCCGTCCGCCGGGATCAATTTGGCGCCCACGAGATCAACGGCGTCACCCGCCGGCGTATGGGTTATGGTCGGATGTTCGGCTTGGTCTTGATAGAACAGCGATAGCGAGCCGCCGCCCGACCAGCCGCCCAAAACTACCTTTAGATAACCAAACCGGCTCTTCAGGTCGGTGATGCACGCGCCCAGATCGAGCAGGCATTTTTCCAAAATTAGCGCGGTGTCGTTACCGCGATAGCGCGGATTACAAAAGATTATGTGTCGTCCAGCCGCGGCCAACGCCGTCACCATCGGCAGAAAAGACCCGCCGCCGATGGGATGACTAAACACGATGACCGTGTCGGACCCACCGGTCCCGGGCCGAATGCGCATACACTCGACGAATACCTGCCCGGTCGGGCCGCCGTACACTTCCTTAAGGCGGCTGGTATCGGCATGGGTGAATCCATAGGCTTCCCGAACCACCGACATCACGCGCTCCCCTTAAAACTGCCGGCTTGTCGCCCAGCGAACGAAGGCTTACGAATTCGTTCAATCCGCGAGGGGAGTCAAACCCGATCGGAACAACCGGGAGCGTGCGACATGGCCCAACAACCGAGCGGTATTCACCACCTCGCCTTCATGGCCGGGGATATCAAAAAACACATCGCCTTCTTTTCGCAGGTGATGGGCTGTCCGCTCGTGGCCCTGTTCGACATGCATGGCGTGCCGGGCGGTCTGCACGCGTTCTTGCGCATGAACGACCATAGTTATTTCTCGATCGTGCAACTTCCAAAGGTCGACGAAATCGCCATTGAGCTGGGGTATACGCACGCGGGCAGCGGCGCGGGCGTCAGCGCGCCAGGAACCTTGCAGCACTTGGCTTTCGGCGTCGATACCGACGCCGATCTCGTGGCGATGCGCGACCGCATCCGCAGCCACGGCGTCAACGTCATCGGGCCAATCGATCACGGAATGTGTCGCTCTATCTATTTCGCCGGTCCGGATCGCATGACTTTGGAAGTCGCGACCTCGCAGGCGCCGATCGATCCCGAAGCTTGGATCGACCCGACCACTCTCGTGAAGGCCGGCATATCCTTAGAGGACGCCGCTCGGTTTCGGGCTCCCGCCGCCTACCTCGGGCCAAGCCCGGTCGCGCAACCAGCCTACGATCCGGAAAAGCCGCACATGGCCTACCCCCAAGAGGCCTATCTGAAAATGTTGGCGATTCCGGACGATGTGCTCACCAAAACCGCGTCCTATGCAGAACCTCCGGTGCACGCGCTCTAGTCGAGGGACCGCGGTATCGCTCTAAAATATCGGCGTCTCGGGCGAAACTTGCGGCGCTTGCGACTCGGGCGTGACCGTGTTCGTGTCAGGCGTAGCCGTCGGGGGCGCGGCCGGGAGGGGGAGCGGCGGAATAGGAATGAGGGACGGCGCGGGTGGCCCGAAAGGGATGGCTTGAACGTGCAGCCGCTTGACGGCGGTTGTCATATAGTTGCGCCAGATCTCGGCGGGCACACTGCCGCCGGTGATACGGGGCAGGGGGCCGCCGTTGTCGTGGCCGAGCCATACCACGGTGGTCAGACCGCCAGTGAAGCCGCAAAACCACGCGTCTCTATAATCGGACGTCGTGCCTGTCTTTCCGGCGACATCGTAACCGGGGAACCGCGCGCGCACGCCGGTTCCGGAAGCCACCACCGTCCGCATCATTCGGTCCATCTCGCTTAAGGGCGGATTAGCGATAGCGGGTGTTACCGCCGGCGCGCCGTGGCGCCAGATCACCTGACCACTCGCGGTGCGAATTTGCTCAAGTCCGTAAGCCGATATGCGATAACCGCCGTTGGAAAACGCATCATAGGCCGTCGCCATATCGATAGGCGTCACGAGCGAGGTGCCCAAAGCCATGGCCGGATCAGTGTTGATCGCGGTGGTGATTCCCAGTCTTTGCGCCGTCGCCGCCACCTTCGGTCGGCCGATCTCGTCGGCCAGGCGCGCGGCGACGGTGTTGACTGATTCCGCCAATGCCGTTTCCACGGTGATCGGCCCGCGGTTCCCGGGTTCGAAATTGTCCGGCGACCAGCCGTTTATCGTGATCGGTTCGTCGACCACGATCATGTCGGGCGTACGCCCCGCTTCCATGGCGGTCAGGTAGACGAAGGGTTTCCATGCCGAACCCGCTTGGCGGTGCGCGTCGACCACGCGATCATAGCTGCTCTTGGCATAATCCGCGCCGCCGACAAACGCGCGCACTCGCCCGAAGCCATCGAGGGAGACGAGCGCCGCTTGCGGAAGCTCGGAGCCGCGCACACTGGAGACACCCGCGCTGACGGCGGCGCCGGCAGCGTGCTCGGCGGCCAGATCGAGCGTCGTGTCGACGATCAAATCGAGCTTCGCGCCGCCGATTTTCTGCCGCGTCTGGGCGTCGACCCAGTCGACAAAATATTGCGCCGAGCCATTGGGAGCACTCACCCAAACCTTTGGCTTGACCGCCAAAGCCCCGGACCTTTGTGCGGAGGTGATGGCACCGGTCTCGACCATGGCGTCAAGAACCAGCGCGGTGCGCGCCGCCGACTGCTCGGGTTGTTCGGCCGGGTTATAATTGGTGGGCGATTTCATCACCGCCGCCAACATCGCCGCTTCCCGCAGCGTCAAACGCGCCGCGGAGGTGTTAAAAAATCGCTGCGCCGCCGCGTCAAGGCCATAGGCGCCCGAGCCAAAATACACGCGACTCAAGTAGAGACCCAGAATTTGGTTCTTGCTGTAGGTCTGCTCCAACTGTTCAGCCAAGATCAATTCCTCGCCCTTGCGCTCCAGTGTGCGATTGTTGGTGAGAAAAAGGTTCTTCGCGAGCTGCTGCGTAATCGTCGAGCCGCCCTGCGCGGCATGACCTGTCCCCAGATCGGTGACGATGGCGCGCGCTATCCCCATCGGGTCGAAACCGGCGTGGGAATAAAACCGGCGGTCCTCGATGGCGACAAAGGCGGCCGGGACGTAGGGCGGAAGCTTGGCGACGTCCAGAGGCGGAGCGAACCTCCCCCCGCGCACGCCGATCACCGTTCCCGAACGATCGAGATAGGTGATCTGCGGATCGCGTTTGATCGGCGGTAAAGGGCCCAGCGAGGGTACGTTCAGGCTGAGGGCGGCGACAAGTCCAAGCACGCGATAAGGCTCCGGGTCGGGCGGCCGTCGATGGGCGGGGGATCAAAGCCGCTCTTCTGTAGCGACAATCTCTGAACGCCAATATAATTCGCGGTAAGGTTCGTCGCCGTCTTGCGTTGGGTTGTTGTGTTGTCCGCGC
>JANXWN010000186.1 GCA_025351125.1 Caulobacteraceae bacterium
GCAGCACTTTCCGGACCGTGGGGCAGCGCGGGACAGGCCGGCGGCATGTTCCGGTGGATCGAGCCGTCGCCCTAGCGCTGCCTCTCGAGGTTGTGCCGCTTCGTCGGCGTGCGCAATGGGACGATGCCGATCTGTTCCGAATTGACCCACAGCTTTGGGCCGGCGCTGGATGGGGTTTTACACCATCTTTTCCGTATATTTTTCATACGCGGCGTTCAGCGGACATCTAAGTTATTGAAAAATGGCGCACTCGACAGGATTCGAACCTGTGACCTCTGCCTTCGGAGGGCAGCGCTCTATCCAGCTGAGCTACGAGTGCGTTTGCCCGCGTGTCGCGCGGGAAGGATCGTTTAACGGAAAAACCGCCCCGGCGCCAACGCCGCTTACAGGCCGCTGATTTGCGCCCCGTTGGCTCTTGAGGTCAGAGATACGAACACGTCCTCTAAATCGGGATCCTCGGTGCGCAAATCCTTGATCTGCACCCCGGCGGCGCGGACGGCGGCGAGCACTTGTTCGACGCCGGCCTGCGCGGTTTTGAAATCCACCGCCAAATCGCCGTTGGCGCGCAGACGGGCCTGAAACGGCGCCAGATCGGGCGCGATGGTCAGGACCGTGCCGGGGGTGATGATCACCGAGCGGGAATCGAGCCGCCGCAGCAATTGCGTAGTCGGCTCGCAGGCGATCAATTCGCCGCGATTGATAATGGCGATGGTGTCGCACAACGCCTCGGCCTCTTCGAGATAATGCGTCGTCAAAACCACTGTGACGCCCTTGGCGTTGAGCGATTCGACATAGCCCCACAGCTGGCGGCGCAATTCCACGTCGACGCCAGCGGTCGGCTCGTCGAGCACCAACACAGGCGGATTGTGCACCATCGCCTTGGCGACCATCAAGCGGCGCTTCATGCCGCCCGACAGCTGACGCACATAGGCGTCGGCCTTGTCGGTCAGTCCCATCGCGGCGAGCAATTCGTCGGTGCGCCGCTCACGTTTGGGCACGCCGTACAGACCGGCCTGCACCTCGAGCGATTCGCGTGGCGTGAAGAACACGTCGGTGGCGATTTCCTGCGGCACGACGCCGATCGCGGCCTTGGCGTCGCGGGTGCGGGTGTCGATATCACGGCCCCAGATCGCCACCGTCCCGGCGGATTTACGGGTCAGGCCCGACAAGATGTTGATAAACGTCGATTTACCCGCGCCGTTAGGGCCCAACAGGCCGAAAATCGAGCCGCGCGGGATTTTCAGGTCGAACCCTTTGAGCGCCGCCATCGCCGGGGTGGTGCGGGTGGCCGGATAGGTCTTGTGCAGACTGTGCGCTTCGATGGCGTAATCGGGAAGGATCATGAGGGCCTTAAGGGTGGCGCGCGAATTGACGCCGCGCGCGTCTGTGCCCTACCTAAGCCCGCGACGCTCGAAAGGCTATATCGACATGTCCACCGCATCCGCCGCGCCGCAGCCGGCGCCTGAAATTATCCCGGTCGCCACCCGCCGCGTCGCCTGCGACGGTGTCGGCGGCGCCTTGGGCCACCCGCGTGTCTGGCTTGAGCTGGGCGCGGCGGGCGTCGCCGAATGCGGCTATTGCGACCGCCGGTTCGTGCTGGTCGCGGCCGCCGAACTTGCTGAAAACGAACAATTCGCGCCGGGCGTCTACGAAGGGGCGAGCGGGCATTAAGTTTACCGGGACGGGATCCGGCTGCCCGTTCGCGGCCGGTTCGGGTCCCCGTCCGGCTACCGTCATCGGCGGGCGTCAGTCCCGCCGATCCATTGGGCGATATCTCGCCATGGCCGTGCGCGCACACGGCCACACACACCCGCTCGCCCAATGCATGGCCGACACTGAAGATGGGCCAGGACGGAGTTTAGGTTGAGGTCTGGGCCCTGTAGGGGGCGCCCTATGCCTCTTCCTCGATGTCGGCGTTGGTCCACACGTTTTGCACGTCGTCGTCGTCGTCCAGCGCGTCGATCAATTTCATCAGGCCCGGTACGTCGGCGGCGACCACCGGAACGTCGGTTTTGGCTTTCCAGATCAGGGCGGTCGACTTGGCTGGGCCGAGGGCCGCTTCGAGCGCTTCGGCGACGTCGTTCAAATCCTCGAAGGCGGTAAAGATGGCGTGGCCGTCTTCGTCGCTGATCACGTCATGAGCGCCGGCGTCGATCGCCGCCTCCATGATGACGTCTTCGGACCCCGTCTTGAGCGGATAGACGATCTGGCCCAAGCGGTCGAACATGAAGGCCACCGATCCGGCGTCGCCCATGTTACCGCCGTTCTTGCCGAACACCGTGCGCACATTGGCCGCCGCGCGATTTCGGTTGTCGGTCAGAACCTCGACGATCAAACTCACGCCGCCGGGACCAAAGCCCTCATAGCGAATCTCTTCGTAGGTGTCGGCGTCGCCGCCCTGCGCCTTCTTGATCGCCCGGTCGATATTGTCCTTGGGCATGGATTCGGCTTTAGCGTTGGCGATCGCCAGGCGCAGGCGCGAATTGGCCGCCGGATCGGGCACGCCGGCCTTGGCCGCCAGGGTGATGTCGCGGGAAAACTTGGAAAACAGTTTCGAGCGGATGGAATCTTGACGATCCTTGCGAAACTGGATGTTCTTGAATTTGGAATGGCCGGCCATGAGTTTTTAACGTCTATGCATTAGCGGGAAGGGCGCGCTTCTAGAGCGGGAAGGGCGCGCTTCTAGCGGTCCGAGGCCGCTAACGCCAGTTGTGCGCGTCTGAACGGCGGTTTTTGCGGAGAACGGACAATGACGGGGCGATCCAGAGGCGTGGCCAAGGCGGGCGTGGCGACCATCGGTGCCGCCACGGTCGGCGCGACGGCGGGCGGCGGCTTGGTCGGCGGACTGGCGGTCGGGGCGATCGCTCTGGGCGTCATCGCCATCGGCGCGCTGACCATCGGGCGGTTGGTCGTCGGTCGCGTGTCGGCCGGAAATGTCCGCATCAAACGTCTGGAGATCGACGAATTGGTCGTCCGCAACGCGCCGCGATCAGGCGGCGACTCCGACTGACAGCCGCGGTATGCTCTGCGCCAAGCGTCCGCCCACGCGGATCGGCTCGACCCGTAACGCCAAGCCCGTGCGCGGATCGGTTTCAACGAACACGCCGCACACCGTCGCCGGGCCCTCCGCCGGTTTATAGCGTCCGCCGGAAATCCGCGTCGTGAAGCGCCGCAACGGTTCTTCTTTCTGATTGCCGATCACGCTGTCGTAGTCGGCGCAGGCCCCGGCGTCGGTCTGATAGGCCGTGCCGCCGATCAGGATTTGCGCGTCCGCCGTGGGCACGTGGGTGTGGGTGCCGACCACCAAGCTGGCGCGGCCGTCGCAGAAATGCCCCATCGCCATCTTTTCTGACGTCGCTTCGGCGTGCAGGTCGATAATGATCGCGTCGGCCGCTTCGCCCAGCGTGCAGGCGTTGAGCGCGCCGTCGACGGCGGCGAACGGGTCGTCCAGCGCGTCCATATGCACCCGACCCAGCAGGTTGATCACCAGCACCCGCAGGCCGCGTTCGGTTTCGAACATTTGCGCCCCGCGGCCCGGCGCGGCGGCCATCACTGAATAGTTCAACGGGCGGATCAGGCGCGTCTCGCGCACGATATAGGTCAGCGCTTCTTTTTGATCCCAGGAATGATTGCCGAGCGTCAGGCAATCGGCCCCGGCGTTAAACAGCTCGCGTGCGGTGGCTTCGGTGACGCCATAGCCCGCCGCCGCGTTCTCGGCGTTAACGACAACAAAATCCAATCCAAGGTCGCGGCGCAGACCCGGCAGGTGCTCGGCCAAACCCTCGCGGCCCGACCGGCCGACGATGTCCCCAAAAAACGCAAAACGCATCAGATGTCCTTTCGGAACACCCTATAGCCTGTTTCGGTCAAAATGGCGTCCAAAGCCTGATCGTGCGCATCGGACGGCACGGCGACCACTTCCTGACCGGCGTAGGCCAGCCCGATCACGAACAGCGATCCGGCGGCGCGCAGATCCCGCAGCGTGCGGTCGTAGCACCCCGCGCCTTGCCCCAGCCGCCCGCCCCGCCGGTCGAACGCCAACAGCGGGGCGATGATCAGGTCGGGCGTCAGCGGCGGCGCGCCGGGGGACGGCGCGGGCAGGCCGAAAATGTCGGGTTGCAGGGCTGCCGGCTCGTCGGCGGCGCGAAAAACCAGGGGCGCGTCGCGGCTTACCGCCGCCGGCAAGGCGAAACGCGCGCCGCCCGCCGTCAAACGCGCGATCAGCGGCGCCGGATCAAGTTCGCCGCCTTGCCCGACATAGCCGCCGATGACAGAGAAGGGCGCCAAGCGCTCCAGCGGCAAAAGCGCGGCGGCGCGCGTGGCCGCGTCGGGCGCCGTCCGCGCCAACACCCGCCGCAGCTTGCGCATCGCGGCGCGCAAGGTCGGCTTATCGAAGTCGTCGGAATCAGGCGGCATGGTCAATCACCATAGCCGAAAGGTGGCGGCGCCGCGAAAACCGTGAAGGCGGTTTAAATCCCCTCGGACCTGGTAGTTCAGGTGGGCGCCGTGTGTCCAAAACCACGGTTCGGGACAGGGACAGCTCCCTAGGAGGGCATTAAGGTCGCTGGGATTAGGTGCCTTCGACGCGAGCCGCAGCAGACCCGCCGAACAGTCATGTAAGCCTTCGGCCCCCGAACCTCAAGCCGTTGGCGCATGACGGCGGCTGTTCTTTCTTGTTTCTCTGGCCCCTCTGGGGGAAATGTCGGCGACGCCGACAAAGGGGGCCTCGCCGCGCGATCTTTGCTGTGGTGGCGCCCCCTACCGCTAGGCTGACGCCGAGTCGCTTCCCCCGGGAGGGGAAGAGAAGCGAGTTTTCGAATCGTTTTCTTCACCTTTTGGGGGATGTGGCGCGCGCGAGACGAGGGGGATGCAGCGGTGGTCTTGCTCTGGGCGGGCGGCAGGTTCAGTCTGGCATTGCGCGGCGTGGTCAGCGTGACGAAAGCGGTGGGCGTGGGATCGGATCGGGGCATTTCGACTGTCGGTCGGCGTCGCGCCATGACGCTCGCGGTTGTGCGTCGCTGGTTGTGTTTGAGTTTTCTGGCTTGGTTTGCCGCCGCCGGGACGGTGAACGCCGCCGATTCGGCCAATCCCGATTGCCGCGCGGTGCGTCTATCCGACATCGGTTGGACCGACGTCACGTCCACCACCGCCTTGACCGGCGTAATTCTCGAAGACCTCGGTTATCAGCCGAAGATTTCGGTGCTGTCGGTGCCGGTGACTTACGCCTCGCTGAAGAGCAAGAGCATCGACGTTTTCCTCGGCAATTGGATGCCGACCATGACCTCCGATCGCGGCCCCTACCTCGCCGACGGTTCGGTGGAGGTGATCCGCGCCAACCTCACCGGCGCGAAATACACCCTGGCCGTACCCGCCTATCTGTACAACGCCGGATTGCGGGATTTCGCCGATATTCGCCGGTTTGGGCCGCCGCTGAACAAGGCGATTTACGGCATCGAACCGGGCAATGACGGCAATCATCAGGTGCTCAAATTGATCAAGAGCGACATCGACGGCCTGGGCGATTTTAAGCTGATCGAATCGAGCGAACAGGGCATGTTGGCGCAGGTCGAGCGGGCCGTTCGGCACAAACAGCCGATCGTATTTCTGGGGTGGGAGCCGCACCCGATGAACAACCGCTTCGCCATGCGCTATTTGACCGGCGGCGATTCCACCTTCGGCCCGAACTTCGGCGGCGCGACGATCTACACCAACACCCGCGCCGGCTATTCCCGGCAGTGTCCCAATGTCGGGCGCTTGTTGAAAAACCTGGTCTTTACCCTGGCCGAGGAGGACGCCCTGATGGGCGCGATCCTCGACAAGCGCCAAGACCCGCACGCCGCGGCGACCGCCTGGTTGGCCGCTCATCCCGACTCCGTAAAGGCCTGGCTGGCGGGCGTCGCCACCTATGACGGACGCCCGGCGCGCGGCGCCCTCCACGCCGCCGCGCCCGCCGCTCAAACCGGCATCGACGCCTGGGTGACCGGCCACAAAATTCCTATCGGCCCCCTGATGAACGATCTGGTGGAAACGGTGAAGACGCGCGGCGCGCGGGTGTTCGACGCGGTATCGAGCGTCATCCGTGGCGCGGTGGACGGCCTGACCGGCTTAATGAAACTCGCCCCGCCACTGGCGTTGATCACCGCCATCGCCGCCCTGGCGTTTGGCTTACAGCGCTCCGTCGCGCTAACCGTGTTCGTCGCCGCCGCCCTGCTTCTGATTATGAACCAGGGTTATTGGCAGGCCATGCTGGAGACCCTCTCGTTGGTGATCTTCTCCGCCTTGACCGCGACTTTAATCGGCGTACCGCTGGGCATAGCCGCCGCGCATAGGCCGTGGCTGTATAAGGCCCTGCACCCGGTGCTCGACCTGATGCAGACCCTGCCGACCTTCGTGTATTTGATTCCGACCCTGGTTCTCTTCGGTTTGGGCGTCGTGCCGGGCCTGATCTCGACGGTGATCTTCGCGCTTCCGGCGCCGGTGCGCCTGACGCATTTGGGGATATCCTCCACGCCCAAACCCTTGCTCGAAGCGGGTCAGGCCTTCGGCGCCACGCCGCTGCAACTCTTGCTGAAGATCGAACTGCCGGCCGCGCTGCCGACCATCGTCGCCGGCGTGACGCAATGCATCATGCTCAGCCTTTCGATGGTGGTCATCGCCGCCCTCGTCGGCGCCGGCGGATTGGGGGTGCCGGTGGTCCGCGCGCTCAATACCGTGCAAGTGGGCATGGGTTTCGAGGCCGGCTTCGCCATCGTCCTCTTGGCGATCATCCTAGACCGCATGACCAAACCGCGGGCCGCCTAAGCCGCCAAGTCAGCGAAAACCAACCTTGATCGTTAGCGTTAAGGGCGGGATGCGGCTCACCGGCCACGCAAAATCAGTTGATCGCCCTTCACCTCGAACGACGCCAGCCGCTTCAAGAACGTCATGCCGAGCAGAGAGGCGCTCATCGGCGCCTTGTTGACCTGCACCGGAACATTGCGCAGGTGGATCGAACCGACGGTCAGGCTGTTCACCACCACCGGCGCGCCGTAACCGACGCCGTTGGCGGTCTCGTTAGGATCGGAAAATTGTTTTGGATCAAGATGAAGACCGGCGCGCGCGGCGTCCTCTTGCGTCAGCACAATGTCCGATGCGCCGGTGTCGACCAAGAACCGCGCCGGTTGGCCGTTGACCGCGCCGTTGACAAAAAACGATCCGCCGACGCTGCGGCCGATCACCGCTTCGCCCTTGGCGCCGGCGGTCGCGAATTCCGGATTGATCGCCGAGCGCAGCCTCGCACCGGCCGCCGCCAGATCGCCGCGAAAGGTATAGCCGACCAGGACCACCGCGAACATCGCCACCCACGCCGCCAGATTGCGCACGGTCGACGTCAGATCGAACCGCCGCAGGCCGATCAAGGCGCTCGACACCAGCGCCAGCAGGCCGAACAGATACCAAATATCCGGATTGTCCGGCTTGGGCGCGGCGGTGGGAAATAGCTTGGTCAGACCGATGATGACCGCCACCGCCGTCGCCAACAGCCCCAGCCACAGCGCCAATCCCAATGGAAAACCGCCCTTCGGCCCGTCCGATGACGCCCCGGGCGGTTGCAGCCCAAACCTTTGCAATCGCGGCTTTGACGTCGGCGGTTTGGCCCCGGCGGGG
>JANXWN010000209.1 GCA_025351125.1 Caulobacteraceae bacterium
CCTATTCGCGGCCGTCGCGCCACCGCCTTTTCCCGGTGGAGTTGCCTTGCGCGGGCCTTTGCACGTGCTGGGCATGCTTTGGTACGCTCTGCGTGATCGTTTGTAGGAGATAGCTTCGATGTCGAGTGACGATAACTTGGGTATGCGTGCCGCGATTGATCGACGCGATTTTCTCAACGGGGTCGCGGTGACGATAGGCGCCCTCGGTGTCGGCGCGCCCGCCAACGCCGCCGGGTCGAAAAACCTCTGGCCGCAAGACGTCGTCGGCTATGATCCAGCGATTTTGACGGGTCTTCGTGGCAGCCACCCCGGATCGTTTGAGAATGCTCACGCCCTTCGCGACCGCGATTTTTGGGGCGATCACAAGACCTTCGCCAATACCGGCGAACACTATGATTTGATTATCATCGGTGGCGGGATCAGCGGCCTTTCGGCGGCGCATTTTTGGCGAGAGGCGCAGCCCGACGCGAAGATCCTTATTCTCGACAATCACGACGACTTCGGGGGCCACGCCAAGCGCAACGAGTTTCATTTGAGCGGCAAGACCCATTTAATGAATGGCGGAACGCTGGAAATCGATAGTCCTCGCCCCTACAGCGCCGTCGCCGACGGCTTGCTCAAAACGCTGGGGATTGACCCCGACGTCCTCGCCAAAGACTGCGATAGACCTAAAATCTACACCGCGCAGGGCCTGAAGCATGGGGTTTTTTTTGATAGCCAGACGTTTGGCGAGGATCGTCTGGCCGTCGGGGCGCCGCGACGATTTGAAAGCATGACAAGCTCCTGGCCTGACTTTGTCGCCCAAACGCCGCTATCCCCTGCCGCCCGCGCCGATCTCATTCGCGTCGAGACCGGGGACGTCGATTACATGGCGGGTTTGACGTCCGGCCAGAAAAAAGACCGTCTGTCGCGCATCAGCTACCGCGGCTATCTGGAAACGATCGTTAAGGTCGATCCCGCCGTGCTCGCCTATTATCAAGCCCACACCCAAGGCGAGTGGGGCGTAGGCATCGACGCGGTTTCGGCCCTCGACTGTTGGGGCTTTTACATGCCGGGATTTGCCGGATTGAAGCTGACACCGGGAGCCGCGCCGCGCATGAGCATCACCCCCGCGGGCTATGTTCAGGGCGGATCATACGTGTTTCATTTCCCGGACGGCAACGCGACGATCGCTCGTCTTTTGGTGCGACGCTTAAATCCATCCGCGGTTCCGGGGCGCGATTGTCGCGATGTGGTCACGGCCAAGATCGACTATGCCCAGCTTGACCGCGCCGATCGTCCCGTGCGCATTCGGCTCTCCAGCGTCTGCGTGCGAGCGCGTAATATCGGCGATCCGAAGTCACCCGACGGCGTGGAAATCGGCTACGCGCGGGGAGATCAGGTGTTTCGGGTCACGGCCGCGCGCTGCGTTTTGGCGTCCTGGAATATGATGATCCCTTATCTCTGCCCTGAATTGCCAGAACCCCAGAAGGCGGCCTTGCATCGGGTCGTCAAGACACCGCTGGTTTACACCACTGTAGCCTTGCGCCGCTGGACGGCGTTTCAAAAATTGGGAATTTCCAGCGTGTCGGCGCCCGGTTGTTATCACACCCAGTTCAACCTCAATTGGCCCGTCGATATCGGCGACTATGCCACTGAGCGTTCACCGGAAAACCCGATCCTGCTGCACATGACCCGCACGCCGTGCAAACCGGGTCTATCGGAGTTTGATCAAAATCGCGCCGGACGCGCCGAACTCCTCGTCACGCCGTTCGCGACCTTCGAGCGGGAAATCCGCGCGCAATTGGGTCGGACGTTGCAGGGCGGCGGTTTTGATCCGGCGCGCGATATCACCGCTATCACCGTAAACCGCTGGCCCCACGGCTACGCTCCGGAATGGAACGCGCTATGGGAAGAACCCTTGCCCTTGGACCAGCAGCCGAATGTCGTCGGCCGCGCCCGTTTTGGCGCCATCGCCATCGCCAATTCCGACGCGGGCGCGTCCGCCTACACCGATACGGCCATCGATCAGGCGCACCGCGCGGTGAGGGAGTTGTTGGCGCTTTAGATAGGCACCCGTTCGCGACCATGCGTTACCGGGGGGTCGCCGCTGCGTTCGACGGCGGCAAATCGAAGGCGGCAAGGCGGTTACGACCCAGCTTGCTCAACCGCGTCGTTAGTCCAGGAATTTCCGCGGCACATTCGGTCAAAAAGACATAGGCCTGTTCGCGGCCTTCGCTCAGCGCGGCACGGGAATTCTCAGGCTCGAGGCCGGCTAGGGCGTCCGTGTGTTCCAACACCCGCTCCAAAGCGAAGGTCAGACGCGCCATCAGAGTGTGAGTTTCAAGCCGCAGGGGGCCATCCGGCAAGAGATAGAGGATTTCACGGTTACGGTCGTAGATGTCGACCTCACGACGCACGGATCGCAACAGACGGACCGTTATGCCGCCGAACGGATCGCCCCGCTCATGAGCTTGGTGCGAGAGATCCAGATAACGTTTGAGGGTGTGTAGCAATTCAGAAAACATAACCGCGGCGTCGCGCGCGCGCTCGCGTCGCAGGATCGAACGCTCGAAAATCGTCGCGGCGAAAGTGCTCAATGTCGCCACCACCGCGCCCAAGCCGACGGCGACCAGGGTTTGCGAATGCGCCAGGGCTTCAAACTGTTCGCCTCTCACCCCCCTAAATCCTCCATCGCCCCGGCTCCCACGTCGTCGTTCCTAAAGAATTTGACGAACGACAAATTTCATTGCCTGTGTTCCGGCGTAAGTCCAGCGCAAGCGGAACAAACTGCAGAACTTCCCCGATCAGGCCAATATGTTTACGGCCCGCGCCGCGACCAAGCCGACGGTCAATAACGAGACCGCCGCCTCGATCGCCATAAGCAACTTGCTGCGGGCGCTCAGCGGCATGGTGTCCGTTGGAGAGAAGGCGGTGGCGTTGGTGAACGAGACATAAAAGTAGTCGATAAATCCTGGCGACCAGGTCGGATCCTTGTCCCCGCCGCCGATCATTTGCGGGAACAGGAAATCTGGGGTTTCCTTCGCGCTCAACCCCCGCGAGGCCGGTCCTCCGGCGTCGATGTTCCAAAACCACAATGCGAACACCACGACATTTGTAAACCAGATATTCAAAGCGTCCAACAATAGCGATTGTCCGCTTGTGCCCTTGGCGACGAACAGTAAAGCCTTGACCACCGATATCAATTCTTGAAAATTGATGACCATGATGACGACGGTTAAAACCAACGCCATTATGCGGACATATTTTCTGTATCGCGCGATCTGGTTCCAATGATGATCTTCAGTGGCTTGCCCGACGCGTTGCTGAGTCCACGCGGTTGCGACCGATAACGGTAGAAGCATCGCCAATTCGACGATCGGCGCGAGCCATTTTGGTCCGACCGTCAAATTGGCATTCAGGAACAACAATTGTAGGGCGGCGACAAGCGCGACGGCTCCCCGGGCAAGCCAAAAATCGAAGGCGTGTTTCTTCAATGTCAAATGGAGGGGATGCACGAGATTTTCCCAAGCAGCGTCGGCGGTGTCAGTCATTTGCTCCTACTCCGGTCGGACGACAAAGATTCTTTTATGCCCATGCGAGTTGCATTTAGAATCATGGTTTCCGTGCGCTTTGCGACGAGCGGATGCTATTTTATTCTGGCGGCAGCGCTCGAGGCGGCTTAGCGTCCGAAGCTATGCGTTCGATGCTTGCCTTGTTGGCTGTTATGACCCTGGTGGTTAGCCCCGTAGCCGCACTTGCGATGCGGACGACGTGCGGAAACGCGCGGTCGCATGCGATGGCCGGTATGGATATGGCGGTGGCGACTGGCGGTGTTTCGTGCTGTGGATCCTCAGACCAAGCGCATAAAGCCGAAAAAACCTGCGCGCGGATTTGCGCCGCCTTGAACGTGATTGGCATTGAAACGCCGCACCTGCCGGTGGGTTTGCCGTTTACCTACCTTGCGAGGCCTGCGCCGCCATCGGCGTCGGTGATCGGACCGGCCCATCGGCCTGTCGAACTTGAACGACCTCCAAAGTTGCACGCCTAGCCGCCACGCGTTCGCCGTCTTGGGCTTAACCCTGAACGGCGAACGTGTTCCCTATGCGTCGCCGCGTGCCGTCGAAGGGCTACGCGCACCGACTTGAGGAATTTTCAATGACCCAGTTTAACTGCGCCAGCGGAGTGGCCTCCGCATTGTCGCTAACAATGGTCGCCGTCGCGCACGCCGCGCCGTTGACCTACGAGGCCGCCTTGCAGTTGGCTTCCGACACCGCACCGAGTCTCCAAGCGAGAGTGGCGGACGTTCGCGCCGCCCGATCGGCCGCCATTGCCGCCGGGCGCCTCCCCGATCCCAAGATCGCGTTTGGTGTGGAGGGGTTTCCAATAACCGGGCCGTTTGCCGGTCACCCGGAACGGGACGACTTTAGCGACGTGCGCATCGGGGTGATGCAGGACGTCACCAGTGGGGCCAAGCGCCGCGCCGCGCGGGAGCGCGCGGCGGCGGATATTGGCGCCGCCGAGGTCGGTAAGTCCTCGGAGGGCCGCGAAGTTCGTGTCAACACCGCATTGGCTTGGATTGATCTCTACTACGCCCAGAAACGCGTCGCGGCGCTTGATGAGATTAGCCGCGCCTTGGCGGTATTACGTTCAGCTAACGCGTCCCAGCTAGTCTCTGGAGCGATGCGGCCGGCGCAAACGCTGGAGCCGGAGCGATTGATCGCCGCGCTGGACGACCGTCGCGCCGACCTTGTCGCCGCCCTAGCGAAGGCGCGGGCCGTGTTGGTTCGCTGGACAGGCGACGCCCAAGTGGAGGTTTCTGGCGCGCCGCCGGACTATGTTGTCGATCCCTTAGCGTTAAGAGCCAGCGTCGATGCCTTGCCTGCGCTGACCGCCTATGACGCGATGTCTCGTCAAGCCGACGCCGACGTGACCGGCGCCGAGGCGGACAAACGCCCTGATTGGAGTTGGGAACTAGCCTATCAACATCGCGCTCCCCAATTTGGCGACATGGTGATGATCCAAGCGACCGTTAGCCTGCCGCTGTTCGGATCAACGCGTCAAAATCCGGTCATCGCGGCGCGCGCCCTCACCGCCGGGCGTGTCAGGGTAGAGCGTGAGGCGGCGCGGCGGGAAGTTGTCGCGGCGTTAGAATCGAGTCTTGCCGATCATGCCATGCACCATGAGCGTTTGCAGCGATCCGTTGGCACATTCGTTCCGCTGGCCAAACGTCGGGTGGCGTTGGAAAACGCCGGATATACCGCCGGAAGCGCGAGCCTCGCCGATGCGCTTTCTGCCTACGTCGAGTTTGCCCAGGCGCTGACGGACTCTTTGGATCGGCAGGCCGAGGTCACGCGGGACGACGCCCGAATTGTCTTGACCTACGGAGTCGACGCCAAATGACCGCCCCCTCGTCGCCGCGCGCTCGTCTTTTAATCACCGCCGCCGCTATTGCGGTCACGGCGGGCGCAACCGGTTATGTTTTGGCCAGGTTGCAAGTGTCCCAATCGCCGCCGGCGGCCTCCCCGACCGCCGTCGCGCGCCGCATACTTTACTATTACGATCCCATGTCGCCGACGCAGCATTTCGACACGCCAGGCAAGTCGCCATTTATGGATATGCAACTTACGCCCCGCTACGCCGACGCCGACGCCGATGCGAATGGCCAGGCCGCCGAAGCCACGGGGGTGAAGTTAGATTCGTCGACGACTCAAAATCTCGGCGTGCGGCTGGTTCGCGTCGAGCGTGGGGACATCGCACAGAGTTTCGATGCGAGCGGCGTGCTCGACTTTAACCAGCGTGACGTCGCGGTGGTGCAAGCGCGCGCGAGCGGCTTCGTGCAGCGCGTCTATGCCCGCGCGCCGGGAGATGTGATTACATCGGGCGCGGCCCTCGTCGACCTGCTGATTCCGACATGGGCTGGGGCGCAAGCGGAGTATCTGGCGGTGCGCGCCGGGGGCGATCCGGCGCTGGAAGCCGCCGCCCGTCAACGACTCGCACTTTTGGGAATGTCGGACGGCCTCATCGCACGCGTCGCGCGAAACGGTCGCCCGTACGGCGTCATCACCATCAGCAGCCCGATAAGTGGCGATCTGCAAACCCTGGAGGTGCGCCAGGGCATGACCGTCAGCATGGGCCAGACGCTTGCTCAGGTATCCGGACTCTCCAGCGTCTGGTTGAACGCCGCCGTGCCGGAGGCGATGGTGGCGCAAGTGCACGCCGGCGGCACGGCGCGAGCGGAGTTGGCCGCGTTTCCTGGTGAAACGTTCACCGGTAAGGTGGCGGCGATCCTGCCCAGCGCTCAGGCCGACAGCCGTACTCTGACGGTTCGGATCGAACTCCCCAATCATGCCGGGCGCTTACGACCCGGCATGTTCGCGACCGTCCACCTTATCGGCGCGGCGCACACTGCATTGTTCGTGCCGTCTGAGGCGGTGATCCGTACCGGGACGCGGTCTCTGATCATGGCATCGAACGACGGCGGGCGCTTTCAGCCGGTCGAAGTGAGGATAGGGCGCGACGTCGGAGAACGAACGGAGATTGTGGCCGGCCTCGTCGAAGGCCAAAAAATCGTGGCGTCAGGACAGTTTTTACTCGATTCCGAAGCGAGTTTGACCGGCATAACAGCTATCCCCCTCGGCGCCGAACCCATGACCCCGTTGGGGTCGGCGCGATGATCGCCGCTATAATTCGCTGGTCGGTCGGCAACCGCTTCTTCGTGATCATCGGCGCCCTCGCGATCCTGACGGCAGGGGTCGTGGCGATGCAGTCCACGCCCGTCGATGCCTTGCCGGATTTATCGGACGTGCAAGTGATTATTCGCACGTCTTATCCGGGACAGGCGCCACGCTTGGTGGAGGATCAGGTTACATATCCGTTGGCCTCGACGATGTTGTCGGTCCCGGGGGCCAAAGTGGTGCGGGGCTATTCGTTCTTTGGAGACAGCTTCGTCTACGTCCTGTTCAAGGATGGGACTGACCTATACTGGGCGCGTTCGCGTGTCTTGGAATACCTCAGCCAAGTCCAAACCCGTTTGCCAGAGGGCGTGCGTCCCGCGCTGGGGCCCGACGCGACGGGCATAGGCTGGATCTATGAATACGTCTTGGTCGATCACTTCGGACGGCATGATCTGGCCCAATTGCGCAGTTTGCAGGACTGGTTTTTACGCTTCGAATTGAAGTCGGTGCCCGGCGTCGCGGAGGTCGCGAGCATCGGGGGGATGGTCCGTGAGTATCAGGTGGTGCTCGACCCGCAGAAGCTCGCCGCTTACGGCGTTACGCCACAGGCCGTCGGCGACGCGCTGAAGCGAGCCAACCAGGAAACCGGCGGCTCTGTCGTCGAAATGGCGGAGGCGGAATATCTTGTGCGCGCTACAGGGTATTTGAAATCACTTGACGACTTTCGCGCCGTACCGGTGAAAACCGCCGCCGCCGGCGTGCCCGTGCGTTTAGGGGACGTTGCTTCCGTCCAGGTCGGGCCGGCGTTGCGCCTTTCGGTGGCTGAACTAAACGGTCAGGGAGAGGTGTCCGGCGGCGTTGTGATCCTACGGTCGGGTGAGAACGCGCGCACCGCCCTTGCTGCTGTCAAGGCGAAGCTTGCGGACGTCAAACGCAGTCTCCCGCCCGGGGTAGAGATCGTGCCCACCTATGATCGTTCCAGCCTGATCGACCGGGCGATCAACAATCTCGAGAGCAAGCTTATCGAAGAGTTTATCGTTGTGGGTCTCGTGTGCGGGTTTTTCCTGTGGCACGCCCGCTCGGCCGTGGTGGCGATCCTAACCTTGCCGTTGGGCGTGCTGACTGCGCTGATAATTATGCGGGTGCAGGGCGTTGAAGCCAACATCATGTCGCTCAGCGGCATCGCCATCGCCATTGGCGCCATGGTCGACGCGGCCATTGTGATGGTTGAGAACGCCCACAAACACCTTGAGAAATGGGGTCATGAACACCCCCAAGAGCAGCTGATCGGCGCGGCGCGGTGGACCGTTATCACCGAGGCGGCGACCGAGGTGGGCCCGGCGCTGTTTATCAGCCTTCTGATCATCACTTTCTCGTTCATTCCCGTTTTCACCTTGCAGGGTCAGGAAGGGCGCCTGTTCGCGCCTTTGGCCTTTACCAAGACCTACGCCATGGCGGGCGCCGCTATTCTGTCGGTGACCCTCGTGCCCGTGCTGATGGGTTATCTGGTTCGGGGTCACATCCCCTTGGAGACCGCTAATCCGCTCAATCGTGGCCTAATCACGCTTTATCGACCGGTTATCGACCTTGTCTTGCGCCGACCCCGCGCCACCCTAATTGTGGCGGCCGTCCTCCTCGCGACCACGGCTTGGCCGCTATCTCATCTGGGCGGCGAGTTCATGCCCCCGATGGACGAAGGCGACCTACTGTATATGCCGTCGGCGCTACCGGGCCTCTCGATCGCCAAGGCTTCGGTTCTTTTGCAACAGACCGATCGTCTGATCAAGAGCGTGCCGGAGGTTCAAACCGTGTTCGGCAAGGCCGGGCGGGCGGACACCGCGACAGACCCGGCGCCAACCGAGATGTTTGAAACGGTCATCCAGTTCAAACCTCGAGACCAATGGCGCCGTGGCATGACGCCGGAAAAATTGGTCGAGGAACTCGACCGCACGGTCAAGGCGCCAGGCCTCAGCGCCATTTGGGTTCAGCCGATCCGTAACCGCATCGATATGCTGGCGACCGGCATCAAGAGCCCGATTGGCGTCAAGGTGTCGGGCGATAATCTCGCCGAGCTCGATCGTATCGGCGCGCAGATAGAAATCGCCGCGAAAACCGTGCCCGGCGTGACCTCCGCCCTCGCCGAGCGTCTGACCGGGGGGCGTTACATAACGGTGGATATTGATCGCGCCGCCTCCTCCCGCTACGGGCTCAATATTGCCGACGTGCAAGCGATCATATCCGGCGCTGTCGGCGGCGAGGTGGTCGGTCAGACCGTCGAGGGTTTGGCGCGCTATCCCATCAGTGTGCGTTATCCGCGCGAGGTGCGGGGTAGCTTGGAGGCATTGCGGGCGCTTCCGATCCTGACGCCCGGCGGACAGCAAATCACCCTGGATTCCGTGGCCGCGCTACGGATTGAAGACGGACCTTCCACCTTGCGCAGCGAGAATGGTCGTCCGACCAGCTGGGTGTATATCGATACCCGTGGACGAGACCTAAGCTCGGTGGTTCGCGACCTGCAGCACGCCGTAGCCAAAAATGTCACGCTCTCAACCGGCGTCAGTATCGCTTACACAGGACAATTTGAGTATCTCCAACACGCGGTCGCACGTCTGAAATTAGTTGTTCCCGCCACACTGCTGATCATCTTCGTTTTACTATATGTCACCTTTGGCCGATTCGACGAGGCGGCGTTGATTATGGCAACCTTGCCGTTTGCGCTGACCGGAGGGGTCTGGACGCTCCATATTTTAGGCTTTCATCAGTCAGTGGCCACCGGCGTCGGTTTTATCGCCCTGGCGGGCGTATCAGCGGAATTTGGGGTGGTGATGTTGATCTATCTCAAACAAGCGCTGGGTCGATACGGTCCGAACCCGACTGGCGTGGAGCTCGAAGCCGCGGTGCGGGACGGCGCCGTCCTGCGCGTGCGGCCCAAGGCTATGACCGTGGCGGTGATTCTCGCCGGGCTGCTGCCAATCTTGTTTGGCCACGCGACTGGCTCGGAGGTGATGAGCCGCATGGCCGCGCCAATGATCGGCGGCATGATCACCGCGCCCTTACTGTCCATGCTTGTCGTGCCGGCGGCGTTTCTTTTGCTGCGTCGTCGAAACGCGGTATCATCCTCGAGGAGGACGCCGGTCACACGTTCAGAAGCAGAAATTCCCGCTCCCACGGGCTGATCACGCGCATAAAGGTCGCAAATTCGGCGCGCTTGACGGCGGCGAAGGTGGTAACGAAACCGCGACCGAAAATCGCGGTGAGCTCCTCGGATTCTTCAAACAGATGGACGGCTTCGAGCAAGCCAACCGGCAGATCGAACTCGTCGCCGCGGGCTATGCCGGCGACCGGATCACCGGGCTTGAGTTTAGCCATCAACCCCAAATACCCGCACGCCAGTGATGCGGCTAACGCCAAATAAGCGTTCGCGTCGGACGACGGCACCCGATTTTCCACGCGCCGGTTGGTCGGCGAGGAGGGGGGGATGCGCAGGCCCGTGGTGCGGTTGTCATAACCCCATTCGACGTTCACCGGCGCTGAAAGGCCTTTAACCAATCTGCGATAGGAATTGACGTAAGGCGCGAGGATACAGGTCACCGCCGGCGTAAAGCGCTGTTGGCCGCCGATATAGTGAAAAAATTCGGGCGTCGGCTTGCCGTCGGCGTCGGTAAAGAGGTTTCTTCCCGAGTCCTTGATCAAGATCGACTGGTGGATGTGCATGGCCGATCCGGGCTCGTTGGCGATCGGCTTTGCCATGAAGGTGGCGTAAATATCGTGAGCCAACGCGGCCTCGCGGATGGTTCGCTTCAGCAGAAAAACCTGATCGGCCAGCATCATCGGGTCGCCGTGACGCAGATTGATCTCCATCTGCGCCGCGCCCTCTTCGTGTATCAGGGTATCCACTTCGAGCAGCTGGGCTTCGGCGAAGGCGTATATATCTTCGAAAACAGCATCAAATTCATTGACCGCCGAAATTGAATACGACCGACGTCCCGCTTCCGCGCGACCGGAACGGCCGATCGGGGGCTCCAACGGGTAGTCGGGATCGATATTGCGTTTGACTAGATAAAATTCCAGTTCCGGCGCGACCACGGGCTCCCAACCCTTTTGGTGGTAAAGATCGATGACGCGCTTGAGCACTTGGCGCGGCGCGATCTCGACCGGCCGGCCGTCATGATAGACCGCGTCATGAATGACCTGGGCCGTGGGGTCCCGGGCCCAAGGCACCAGGCACAACGTCGAAAAATCGGGGTGCAGCTCGATGTCGCCATCAGAGGGATCGTAGCGAAATTCGGCATTTTCCTCCGGGTACTCCCCAGATATGGTCTGCATAAAGATCGAGGACGGCAGGGCCATCGTCGTATCGTCGAAAAACTTTGCCGACGGCATAATCTTGCCCCGCGCTACCCCGGCAAGATCGGGCACCAGGCATTCGATCTCCGTGACGCCCCGCGCCGCCGCCCAGGCCCGCGCTTCGCTGACATTGGTCACGACGATGGGAGCCGCCGGATCGATTTTCTTCTTTTTCGCCATAAGCTCTCGCAGGTGTTCTGCAGCGTTGCCGTTGCGCATCGCCGGCCCCGATATCGAAGGGCCACACCTTTCCTGTTTGACTTCGCTTGAACCGTCAGCATAGCCTGATCGAAAGGCGGGCGCCACCGTAGCCCGCTAAAAAGTGTGATCACAGACACTTGACGACGGGGTCGCAAGGTAGGAACGTTGCGTGTAATTGGAGTTACGCTCAAATGATGATCCGGTCGCGCAATCTGCGAGTTTGGCTGCTCTCGGGGGCGATTGTCCCGCTGATGTACGGCGTTCACGCTTCAGCCCAAACAGCGCCAAGCGCGACGGGCGCAAGCGTCGACGCCGGCGAAATCATCGTCACGGCGACCCGAAAGGAGCAATCACTCAGTAAAGTGGCCGAAAGTGTTAGCGCCTTCACAGGCAAAAAAATGGATATTCAGGGGATCAAGTCGTTCGCCGACGTGGCCAAATTTACCCCCGGCGTCACCTTCGCTGAAGATAGTCACAATATCTCGATCCGCGGCATCAGTTCTACCGCCGGGTCGGGGACGACCGGGATCTATATAGATGATACGCCGGTGCAGGCCCGCAATCTGGGTCTCAACTCCAACAACACCCTGCCGGCGGTGTTCGACCTCAGTCGCGTCGAGGTTTTGCGGGGGCCGCAGGGCACATTGTTCGGGGCCGGTTCGGAGGGCGGCACGGTCCGCTACATCACCAACCAACCCAGTTTATCGCATTTTTCCACTCTGGCGCATGCCGAGGTCGCCTCTACCGACGGCGGGGCAGCCAGCTATGAGTTTGGCGCCGCGATGGGAGGCCCGATCATCGAAGACAAGCTAGGTTTTCGCCTCAGCGCGTGGGGCCGCCGCGACGGCGGTTGGGTGGATCGCGTCGACTACCAGACCCTGGGCGTCACGGATAAAAACGCCAACCGCGCCGACACCTACGCCTTGCGCGCCGCCTTGACCTGGAAGCCGACACCGAACCTTACGATTACGCCGGCGATCAATTATCAAAAGCGCGATCAACACAATCACGACGAATATTGGGTGTCGATCTCCAATCCCGTGAACGGCGTTTACGTCAGTGGCACGCCGGATCGCCAAGCCGACCCTGATCGTTTCTATCTACCGACCTTAAAGATCGATTTTGATGCTGGACCGGTGAGA
The DNA here is from genome assembly GCA_025351125.1 of Caulobacteraceae bacterium. Classification (GTDB taxonomy): domain Bacteria; phylum Pseudomonadota; class Alphaproteobacteria; order Caulobacterales; family Caulobacteraceae; genus Acaudatibacter. The sequence goes on from JANXWN010000209.1 coordinate 12,347, forward strand.
TTTATCTCCGATACGTCGTATTATAACCGTAAGGAACGCGTGAACGGTTACAGCGCAACAATCTACAATCTGTCATTCTTCCAGCACTTTATTGATCCTAATCCCGCGACAAGCACCTACGGATATCCGTCTGATCCAGAAGGAAATCCGTGCGCGAATAACTGCCAAAATCTTTATCCGTTGCTCGCGGCGACGGGGCCAAATCTGCCCGGCATGCCGAAGTACTATTCGCAAAATCTGATCACCAACGCGCAGCAAAATTTCACGCAGGAGTTTCGGATTCAATCCAGCAATCCGACGACGCGCCTGCAGTGGACCGCGGGCGTTTTTTATTCACACAACACTCAGCGCAGTACAGAAGAAATTCGCGATCCGGCGCTGCCGGCGCTGACGCAACTGCTTTGGGGTGAGACGATGTTTCAGGCGTGGGGCGAGCAATTGCTTCCCAATGGCGATGACTACATCAACGATACCGGCGCGCACGACCGTCAGGTGGCGTTGTTCGCCGACGCTACCTTCTCGGTGACTGACAAGCTAAAGGTCACCGCCGGCCTTCGCTACGCTTGGACGCACTTTGACTTTCACAATGTAAACGGCGGACCCCAGGATCTGCTGCAGGCGAGCTGCGACGATACGGTCGAGGGGGCGGTGTGCCCAGGCCCCGTGGTGGCGGAGGTGTCGGGTGCTAAAGACGAAAAGCCACTCACACCGAAATTTGGCCTATCGTATCAACTGACGTCCGACGATCTAATCTACGCGACGGCGTCGAAAGGGTATCGAATCGGCGGCGCCACCCCGCCGCTACCGCCCAACTGCGGTACCGGTTTTCCGACCTCCTATAATTCTGACTCGGTATGGAGCTACGAGGCGGGGACGAAAGACCGATTTTTCGAGCGCAAGCTACAAATCTCGGCGAGCGCCTACTACATACGATGGTCAAATATCCAACAAGCATTCTATGTGCCGATCTGCGGTATTCAGTTCACAACCAACGCTGGCCAAGCGGTTAGCAAAGGGTTTGATGTACAGTCGCAATGGGAGGTCGTGCATGGCCTCAGTCTTGAGGCCGCCGTCGGCTACACCCACGCGCGATTCACCCAGACCGCGCTGGATATTAACGGTGATGTGCTGAACGTTAGAGGTGATTCGCTCAATGTCGCGCCGTGGACCGTGACACTTGCAGCGCAGTACAATTTCAAGGTCGCCGATCAAGACGCTTTTGTGCGCGCGGACTACGAATATCAAAGTCGCCGTAATACCCCGGTCCCAAACGAGGATCCAAATACAGCGTTTTTTGACGGCGGCCTGGTTCCCGACCCCGCGACCAACCAAGTTTCGGCCCGCGCCGGAATCACCTTCGGCAATTGGGATGTCGCTGTTTTCGCGAACAATTTGTTGAATGCTCATCCGCAACTAAGTTTGCAACATCAGGACTCGGCCACTTCGTTATTCGAAGCGACGACCTTGCGTCCAAGGACCGTGGGGTTATCGGCGTCCGTCCACTATTGACGGTCGGGTCTCGCGCATGGTCCCCGTAAACCGGGGCGTTAACGCCTTGGACTCCTTTTGGATGCCGTTCACCGACAATCGCCGGTTTAAGGCCAATCCGCGCCTGTTCGCGCGGGCGCAGGACATGCATTATTTTACGCCCGACGGTCGCGCCGTGCTGGATGCGACATCGGGCCTGTGGTGCGTCAATGCCGGTCATAGCCGCCCAAAGATCGTCGAGGCCATCCGACGCCAAGCCGGTGAGATGGATTTCGCGCCGACGTTTCAGTTGGGTCACCCCTTGGCCTTCGCGCTCGCTGAGCGACTGGCTGGGTTGTTCCCACCCGGTCTTGACCAGGTGTTTTTCTGCAATTCCGGGTCGGAAGCGGTCGACAGCGCGCTGAAAATCTCGCTGGCTTATCAAAAAGCGATAGGGCAGGGCACGCGTACGCGTTTGATCGGACGCGAACGTGGTTACCACGGCGTTGGCTTCGGCGGCATTTCCGTCGGCGGCATTGTCGGCAACCGGCGGCAATACGGCGCGCTGTTGCCCGGCGTGGATCATATGCGACATACGCATGATCCTGCCGCCGGCGTGTTCGTGCACGGCCAGCGCCAGAGCGGCGCTGACCTAGCCGATGATCTCGAACGTCTCGTGGCGTTGCATGGCGCGGAGACGATCGCGGCGGTGATCGTCGAGCCGGTCGCCGGCTCGACCGGCGTGTTGGTCCCGCCGGTCGGCTATCTTGAGCGGTTGCGTGAAATCGCTACCCGGCACGGTATTTTGTTGATCTTTGACGAAGTGATTACGGCATTCGGGCGTCTGGGAGCCGCGACGGCCGCCGAGTATTTCGGTGTGACGCCGGATTTGATCACCTGCGCCAAGGGACTGACCAACGCCGCTGTGCCGATGGGGGCTGTGGTGGCGACCACACGGGTCTATGAGGCGATTGTCGACGGCGCGGCGCCGGGGATCGAGCTGTTCCACGGTTACACCTACAGCGGGCACCCCTTGGCGGCGGCGGCCGGGTTGGCGACTTTGGAAACCTACCATGACGAAGGGTTGTTTGCGCGCGCCGCCGCGATGAGCGAATCTTTTGGTGATGCGGCGCACGCGCTGCGCGGTGTTCGCCATGTGATCGACGTGCGCAATCTGGGGCTGGTGGCGGGAATCGAACTCCAGCCTCGGTCCGGCGCGCCTGGGGCGCTCGCGCTGGAGGTTTTTCACCGCTGTTTCGACACCGGCCTGCTGGTGCGGGTCACCGGCGATATCATCGCGCTCTCGCCGCCATTGATTCTGGAACAAAGCCACATCGATGATATTTTTGGTAAACTGAGCGATGTTCTGGCGCAAACGGAATAGTCGCCGCCGCCGGAGATCGATTTAGCAAACCTGCTTTCCCAAAGAAGCCGTGGGTCTTTCGCCGCTTACAGGACGCGGTGTATGCGGTCGCATGGTTCTCAATATGATTAAGCTGTGCGTCGGTTGCGACACGGTCGACGAACTTATCGCGTGGCGTCGGGCGATGTCCAAACCGGGGGAACCGTGGATCCTTCGCACGCGCCAGACCCCAAAACGGGCCGCTGAACTTCTCGAGGGGGGCTCGCTCTTTCGTGTCTACAAAGGGATTATTCTTTCGCGCCAAACCATCCTGGCTGTGAACACGCATGGAACCGGTCCAGCCAGACGATGTGAGATTACACTTGATGAGTGCCTTGTCCTAACCCTTCCGACGCCGCGACGGGCGTTTCAAGGTTGGCGATATCTCACGGCGAACGACGCTCCGCTCGATTTAGGCGAATTTGGCGCGGTTGACGTTGTGCCGGCGGAACTGGCCCGACGATTGCGCGAAGTCGGCGCTTGGTAGGGACGTCTACGCGGCTTGAGCGCGGCGTTTCGCAGTGCGAAGGTTCGCGCCGATTACGCCAAAACCAACCAGTATCAGGGACCATGTGGCGGGTTCGGGCACGGCCAGGGTCCCGAAACCGTAAACCTGACCGCGGCTGTCCGCTGCCTTAAACAGGTTGAACAGATTGTGGCCGTGGTCGCCGACCTGATCGCCCACCGTAAATCCGCCCGAGCCCGCTTCGGTCCAAAGCGTGAGGTACGGGAACTCCTCTGTCGACCAACTCGCCGAGAGCAGGCTGACACTCAAGCTGTAGGGGTGTATATCGGAATCGTCGGGTGTGAAGCCAAATCCGACCGAAAATGTCGCATGATCGCGACCGGACAAGGTGAAATTCGCGACATGGCCGGTGAGCGTTCGTGACAAAGTATCAACCGGCGCGCCCAAATAGCTATCCGAGAGTTGTACGGTCTGCACGGGAAATATTAAGACTTGCGCGGCCAATGCAACCACTGGGCATACCGCTTCCACCGCCAAAGCGGCCAAGCCTAACAACAACGCCTTTATCCGAAGCATGCTTATATTCCATCAACTCCAATCGGCACGCTAGGTGGTGGTCTGCCCTTAAGCAAGGCGTCGACGCCGCCGTATTGTAAAGGATTGTAAGCTCTACGGCCGGTGTAGATCAGTGAAGGGCGCACTGAGTTTTGCTAGAGCACCTTTCGCAGCCGAAATGCCGGCGTCCACGGCTTCATCGTAGGCTTTCCAGTCACGGACTTCGATATGATCGACCATGGGAAGAATGAGCAGGTCCGTGGCTTCGCGCGCGGCCATCAGATCTCGTGTTGTGCTCAAGGTGGCGGCGCGCATCAAAATCGAGACGATCGGCGGCCCCTTGCGCCATTCACCCGACAGAAACCAGCGCCA
>JANXWN010000217.1 GCA_025351125.1 Caulobacteraceae bacterium
GGCGACGGCCTGTTCGAAACCGTGCTGTGGGACGGCGGCGCATTGGCCGCCTTCGACGCCCACGCGGCGCGTCTGATCGCGGGCTGCGCGACGATAGGCCTCCCGGCGCCGACCTGTCAGAGGCTGAACGCCGCCGCGCTGACCGCGATCGCCGAAGCTAGGCTGCAAGGCGCCCGCGCGGCGGTTCGCCTGACCTGGACGGCGGGCTCGGGCGGGCGCGGGCTGAACCGCCCCACGGCGATAACGCCCCGCCTGATCGCTTCCGCCGTATCGTCTCCCAAACCGACCACGCCCGCCCGCCTGATCATCAGCAGCGTGCGCCGCAACGAAGGCTCTCCCTCTTCGCGGCTAAAATCCCTTGCCTACCTCGATAACATCCTCGCTCGCCGCGAGGCGACCGAGGCCGGGGCGGACGAGGCCATTATGCTTAACAATCGTGGCGAAATCGCCTGCGCCAGCGCCGCGAATCTATTTTGGTTCGAAGGCGAGACCCTGGTCACCCCGGCGCTCGACTGCGGGGTGTTGGACGGAATTATGCGCGCCGCCGTGATGGCGCGAGCGCGAGGACTTGGTTGGATCGTGCGCGAGACGTCGGCGAATCCGCGCGCACTCGAGCAGGCGTCCAGCCTCTTTTTGACCAACAGCCTAACCGGCGTGCGGATAGTCGCCGCGCTAGATGGCACCGCCATGCCCCGCAATCGCCTGTTGGACGGTCTTATCAGCCAAAATTAGCCCGCCTGTTCAGCAATGTCTGGACGTGAACCGCGCGCCGGTTAGGATCGCGATTGTCGTCGGCCAAGCAAGACTATGGCTTGGCCGGCGCCAAAGGCGGGGGGAAATTTTGAAGCTCACAAACTTGGTTGTAGCGTTGGCTGTCTATCTTGGCGCGGCGCCGCCCGCTCAGGCCGCGCCGGTTCTAGCCAACTATGGACGACTTCCCGTAATAGAGTTTGTCAGATTGTCGGCATCGGGCGACCGTATCGCCTTTATCGCGTTTGATGGAACGCATCGCCGGCTGTTCGTGCGGCGGGTCGGCGGGGAGGCCCTTCTTTCTCCCGAAGTGGGCGACGCGAAGATACGTGACATCCAGTGGGCGGGAGAGGATTTCGTTCTCCTCACCACGAGCAGCACCACGCGCTATGGCGACGGAATTACCACCAAATGGTCCTACAACACGCGGCTGGAACTGCCGCAAGTCACTGTATTTAATCTTAAAACTGGTACGTCCAGCGTGATATTCGACCGTGGAAACGCAACCCTGCTGCGCGGCGTCGTGGACGGAAACTATGGCGTGCGAAACCTAGGCGGCCAGTGGTTTGGTTACTACACGGCCATCGATAGCATTGGGCTGGAGGACCTTTTCAAAGTCGATCTATCCACCGGGAATGCGACAACCCTGACAGGAACGCTTGGACGCGGACAACAATATTTTGTCGCCGACGATGGAAAAATTCAGGGCCGGGCCCATTACGACGATCGAACCAGCGAATGGAAATTATACGCGGGCGCGAAGGGGAGTCAGACCCTGGCGACCAAAATCTCGCGCTTTAATACAGCGAGCCTTGAGGGACAGGGCCGCACGACGGGAACGGTTATCGTCACCGACCAATCGCTCAGGGGCGATACCGTCGAAGAAATCACGATCGCAGATACTCCGACCTCGACGCCGTTATTTGTTGGCCGGTCGGTCGAACAACTGCTTCAAGATCGCCGAACCGGATATCTCATCGGCGCTATTCTCGAGGGCGCCGATAGGGGGATATTTTTTGACCCGGCGCTCCAGCGACGCTTTGACGGCGCGATGAAGGCTTTTCCAGGATTACAGACGGCCCTCGTTTCCTACTCCACCGACCTTCTGAGAATGATCGTCGAGACCGATGGTGGCGCCGATCCGGGCACTTATTGGCTGGTGGACATGACCAGCGGCAAGGCCACCGAACTCTCCGGCGCCTACCCCGCTCTCGATGCGAGCGACGTCGGACCCACACGTTATTTCGAGTATAGCGCGGGCGATGGACAAAAGCTCGAAGGGGTCCTTACCCTGCCCTCCGGCGTCATTTCCAAGAATCTTCCCCTAGTGGTTATGCCGCATGGCGGACCGATGGGCGTCCGAGACAAGGTTGGCTTTAACTGGTGGGCGCAGGCTTTCGCTTCGCGCGGCTATGCGGTTTTTCAACCCAACTACCGCGGATCAAGCGGTTATGGGGCTGCGTTCCGTGACGCCGGACTAGGACAGTGGGGCAAAAAAATGCTGTGGGACATCAACGAGGGCGTCGCGGCGCTCGCGGCGGAGAAGATCATCGACCCACGACGCACTTGTGTCGTGGGCGCCAGCTACGGGGGGTACGTCGCCTTGGCGGAGGTGACGATTATGGTCGACCATTATCGCTGCGCCGTCGCTGTGGCGCCGGTCACCGATGTCGGCGCCATGATGTTGCGATGGGGTGACAGCGCTCTGGACGCGGGTGGCCGTTATAATCGGGCGCTATTTGGCGCCACGTCAGCGATCGATCCCGTACTCCACGCGATGTCCCCGCTCGCTTTCGCCCGCAATGCCAGCGCCCCCATCCTCCTCATCCACGGAAGGGATGACACAGTCGTGCCTTATGTCCACAGCTCGACCATGCAGGGGGCACTACGCGCCGCCGGCAAGACGGTTGAGTTTGTCACCCTTGATAGCGAAGACCATTGGCTGTCACACGAAAAAACCCGACGTCAAACCTTGGAGGCTTCGGTGGCCTTCGTGGAAAAGTACAACCCGGCGAAATAAGCTGTACGGCCGCGCGTAACGCCACCGGCGTGGTGGGAGGTCCGGTGGGGCGTAGGCGATATCGTGCTCATGGGGCGTCCGACGTCCGCGGCGACCAGTACCATTGGCCTCATGCGCGACGATCACGTGCGCAATTATCATGGGCTGACAGTTTGTCTGGGGTCCGACCCCGTTCCTGCTTTATAGTGAGGGCACCGCCGCCGGAAGAGTGATGGCGCGGCGGGGCTCGTGACGCGAGGCGCGAAATGAATGACGAACAAGGCTATCCCGGCGCAGGCGCGCGACGGTTCATCGGCGAGCGTGCACCGCCGCTCTTGCCCGACGAATTGGCGCGACGCGGGCGGGCGCCTGGGCGCGGCGCCATGCCCGATGCGGTGACGGCGCTGCGTCGACAGCAAAGTCTGTTTGTGGTTGGCGAAGGCGATCAGGAACCCCGCGTCGCCATATCGCGGCTGCGGCCGGACGATGGCCAATTTCCCGCTGAGGGCTGGCGAATTGACGTCACCCTTCGGGCGGGCCAATCCGCCTCCAAGCCCAGAGTGCGCGCGATCCGTCACGGCCGTGAGGCTTATCTGACGGCAATCCAGTCAGACACCGGGTACTTAGGCTATCGACCCGAGTGGCTTGATCTCGCCTATCAGCCCCGCGTGGCGCCGCGCGCGCGCAAAGCCCTCATGTCGCGAATAAACGGTGGAACAAGTCGTCCGCTGGCGTTCGAGAACCGTCATCTTTTGCATGACACGAGCTACCCGTGGGGGTGCATTGGCCGGGTCTCGACGCACGACGGAGAGGGCAGCGGCGTCCTGGTCGGCCGAAATATCGTGGTCACCGCCGCTCATGTCGTGCCGTGGAATGACGACCGACCGATTAGCTTTGACACCCGGCATGCCAGCGAACCCGGAGTAGGCGCCAACGTCGTCGAAGCAAGGGGTTACGATACGGTGCTGACCGGTTACGATTGGGCGATCCTGAAGCTCGACAAGCCCCTGGGCGATATGGTCGGGTTTATGGGGTTTAATCACTACACCTCCGACTGGGAGGGTACGCCGTGCTGGACGATCGTCGGCTACCCCGTGGGCCTGGGGCCGTTCTGGCAGCAGGGTCTTTCGATCGACGATGATGACGAGGACGACAACGGCGGACAGGAGTTCGAATCGCAGGATGCGGACACCATGGATGGCGATTCCGGCGCGCCGATGTTTGCCTGGTGGAACCACGATCCTCGGATCATCGGCGTGGTGAGTGGTGTCTCCAGCGAGACCATAGGGGGCACAAACCATATAATCGCCGGGGGTCCCGGGCTCAGCGACCTGATCGCCTGGGGACGGGCAAACTGGTGACGTTAGCAAGTCTCCGCGACCGCGCCCCCTTTTGCCGTCCGTCCGAAAATCTAATGTCATCGCCTTCCCTTGGGTGAAGGTTGGCGGCGAACTTTGACAGGTCTAGGTTCGCTCACGATCGAATGACGACAGGGGAACTTTGGCGGTGGCGGCGGGCGGGATGAAGAACGCGCTGGACGACCTGCTTGACACCCTGGCGCGCCGTCGTCTGGGCGGTCGGGCGGCCGCGTGCGTCGAACGCGTGTCGGCCGGCGCGACGCAGGAGATATGGCGCTTTGAATTGCTAAAGAACGGCGCGGCGATTCCGCTTATTCTGCGTCGCGCGCCGGGGGGGGATCGGATCGGCGATACCGCCATCGGTCTGGAGGTCGAGGCGCAATTGCTGGCCGCCGCCGCGGCGGTTGGCGTACCGGTTCCGAATGTGCCTTGGGTCTTGCAACCCGACGATGGGCTGGGCCACGGGTTTATTATGGACTTTGTCGAGGGCGAGACGCTCGGCGGGCGGATCGCTCGTGGAGAGGCGCTGGCGCAAACACGCCCCTTTCTCGCCCGGCAATGCGGGGAAATTCTGGCGCGTATCCACACGCTCAATCCCGACGACTTTCCGACCTTGCCACGCGCCACGCCGGCGCAATACGTCGCGCGATACCGCGACATCTACGACGCCACGGCCTGGCCGCGCCCGGTATTCGAGTTGGCGTTCCGCTGGCTGGCCGAGCATTGCCCGCCGCCACCGCTGCGCCCCCGCTTGGTGCACGGCGACTTTCGCAACGGTAATTTGATGATCGGACCGGACGGAGTGCGCGCCGTGTTGGATTGGGAAATCGCCCATGTGGGCGATCCGATTGAGGATTTGGGCTGGATATGCGTCAACTCATGGCGGTTCGGCGTCGCCGAAAAGCCGGTCGGCGGTTTTGGACTGCGAGAGGATCTGTGGGCGGGCTATGAGGCCGCGGGCGGCGCGCCCGTCAACCGCGAGCACGCGATGTTCTGGGAAGTTTTCGGATGCTTGCGGTGGGGCGTGATGTGCAGCGGCATGGCGCAGACTTTCCGCACCACCGATCCCAATGTGGAGCGCGCGGTGATTGCGCGCCGTTCGTCTGAAACGGAAGTGGATTTGATGCGATTGTTGGCGGCCTAATATGCAGGATGATCCCAAGCCTGACGAAATTCTTGGCGCCGTCGCACGGTTCTTGCGGGATATCGTGGCCGCCGAGACCGCCGGGCATACCGCGTTCAACGCTCGCGTTGCGGCCAACGCTCTGGAGATGATGCGCCGGCAATTAGACTTGGCGCCCGCGGCCGAGACGGCGGAAATCGCAGCGCTGAAGACCCTCCTCGCAACTGAGGGGGATTTGGCGACTTTAAACGCGGAGCTTTGTCGGCGTCTGCGCGCCGGGGAAATTGAGCCTCGGACGCCGGGTCTGGCCGCGCATCTGTGGACGACCACGCTCGCCAAACTCGCCGTCGATCAACCGCGCTATTGGGGCTATCAAGCCGCCCTCGCCGACCGCGCCAAAGCCAAAATTTAGGAGGCTGCCCCATGGATTTCGCCCTTCCCAAAGACCTCGTCGACTATCTCGCCGAGCTCGACGCCTTTATCGAGAGCGACATCAAGCCGCTGGAAAATCAGGATGACAACATCCGGTTTTTCGACCATCGCCGCGAACACGCCCGCACCGATTGGGATAACCAGGGTCTGCCGCGCCACGACTGGGAAATATTGCTGGCCGAAGCGCGTCGCCGCGCCGACGTCGCCGGGCACCTGCGCTATGCTTGGCCCATCGATATGGGCGGAAAGGGCGGCTCCAACCTGGCTATGGCGGTGATCCGCGAGCACTTGGCGGCCAAGGGCTTGGGCCTGCACAACGATCTGCAGACCGAACACTCCATCGTCGGCAATAATCCCTTCATCCTGATGTTTAAGGAGTTCGCCACCAACGCGCAGCACGACCGTTACGGAGCCGACTTGTTGGCCGGGAAAATCCGCACCGGCTTTGGCTTGACTGAGCCTGATCACGGCTCGGACGCCACGCACATGGACACGCACGCCGTGCGTGAGACGCGCGACGGCGTCGACGGCTGGCTGATCAATGGCGAGAAGATGTGGACCACCGGCATGCATGTCGCGACCCACGTCATGACCTTTGCCCGCACCAGCGGCGAGCCCGGCGACGCCGGCGGGATCACCGTCTTCCTGGTCCCGGCGAATAATCCCGGCGTGAAGATCGAGGAGTATCTTTGGACCTTCAACATGCCCACCGATCACCCCCGCGTCAGCCTGACCAATGTCTGGGTTTCCGACGATGCAATCTGGGGGGTCGAAGGTCGGGGTTTGGGGTTGGGGCAGAGTTTTGTGCATCAGAATCGCATTCGCCAAGCGGCCTCTTCGCTCGGGGCGGCGGTATTCTGCGTCGAACAGAGCGTCAAATACGCCAGAATGCGCAAGCCGTTCGGCAAGCCGCTGTCGGATAATCAGGCCATCCAATGGCCGCTGGTGGAACTGGCCACCCAGTGTGAAATGTTGCGCCTATTGATCCGTAAGACCGCCTGGGACATGGACGGCATGGAGCACAAACAGGTCGAGCGCGAGCTTTCGGACAAGGTATCGATGTGCAATTACTGGGCCAATCGCCTGGTCTGCGAAGCCGCCGATCGGGCCATGCAGGTGCACGGCGGTATCGGCTATTCGCGTCACAAGCCGTTCGAGCACATCTTCCGCCACCACCGCCGTTACCGCATCACCGAAGGAGCCGAAGAGATCCAAATGCGCAAGGTCGCCGCCTTCTTGTTTGGCTATCTGGGCCCGCGCAAAAAGATGTTCGAGACCCTGACGTGGGACGACGTGGATTATCGCAAGGGCAATTAGCGGAGGGACGGGCCGTGTCGGCGTTAAAAGAGGCCATGCGCAGGGTAATCACCGGCGATGATGCGAGCGGCCAGTCGTTGGTGATCATCGACGGCGGGCCGTCCTCGTTGATTGGCGACGCGCAGAGCGGCGGTCTGTTCGAGATCTGGGAGGATGCCGCAACCGGACCGTTGGACCCCGGCGATCATCGCGACCTCGGCGGGAAAGAACCCGTGTTGGGCCCAGGTTCGGGCAATGTGCAGGTGCGCTGGTTCGTGGTCTCGCCGACGCCCGACGGCGCGCCCCGAGAACAACTGAACGCCGCCGCTCGGGCTCGGTTCGCGCAATTCCACGGCGAACATCATATCATCGATCAGTCGCGCCACCCGGCCATGCACAAAACCCACTCGATCGATGTGATCTGCCTGCTGCAGGGCGACGTTTCCTTAATTCTCGACGACGCCGAAACCCGCATCAAACCGGGCCAAGTGGTCATTCAACGGGGCACGAACCACGCCTGGGAAGCGCACGGTGGTCCGGCCCTGCTGATGGGCGTGCTAATTGATCGGCCGTTACGTCGCGAGAGCGTCGCCGACGTTTAACGTCAGCTCAAAGGCGTGTTGCGGTCGGATCCCCAAGACGATGGTCGCAAACCAAGCACGCGGGAAAACCTGGACAATCGCAAAAAGCGGCAGGGGAACTTCACTCGGATACGAGCGTAATATCAAGAGCGCGCGGCCGATGTTGGACCAAAGCGCCTGAAAGGTATCATCATGTCGCTCTCCCCATTGTTGGCGGGCGCCGCCATTGCGACGGCGTTCGTCATTCCAGCCTCGGTGTGTGGTGAAACGACGCCCGCGCCGACAATGAATTCTATCTTTGCCCAGGCCACAATGACGCCTGAAAAGACCGCTGGCCCGGCTGACCCCTCCGATATGAAGGTGCAGGAAATGCCGCACTCCGCGCCGGTGCAGGTTGACCCGACGGGCGCGCCCTCGGCGGCAATGTCGACCACGGTCACCAACGGCCCCATCCCAGACAATGCCGCCAACCGCGTCAAATACGGCGCCCCGATGAGTCACGCTGGACGCGCCTCCAAACCCGCCGGCAACTAGGTTTGCGGGCTAGCCCGTTTGGACGTCGGTGAGCAGGGTTTTAAGCCGGCCGGGTCCCTGGTCACGAGCCGCCAGCACGGCGCGGTTATGTTCGCGGATATTCGACGGCGGCGCGAGGCGCGGGCCGGCCAGCTGCGCGGACTTCACAAGCAGGGCGGTCCGCACATAGCCGGTGGTCTCGGCGGTTTTAATTTCACTCCAGCCCGCGGGCGCGCCTGAGTTATCGACGATCTCGACCTTGCCGCCGACGGCGAGCGCGCCGACCGACCGCCCCTTGGTGGTTGGCGTCTCCCGCAAGGTCGCCGCGCGCGCCAGGGTCCAGGTGGGCGCGGCGGGGCCGGCTAACGTCCCGCCGCCGCGCTTTAAGGGCGCCCCGTTAGATACCGCCGTTGCTGACGCGCCTTTGGCCGGCGGCAGCTTCAACGGCGCGGTCGACGCTGTCGGGGCGTAGGCCGGAGCCTGACCGCCTAGCACATCGGCTTCCGACTTATTTTCGGACATGGCGCGGCTTTGCGTATAGGTTTTGGCGAGACTGGCTTGTTGTTCGACCACCCCGCCGGTCAGGTCCACGTCGCTTTTAATGGCGCTTTGCAGGGAAGCCCGGTCCCGCGCGAGGCCACGGCGATCTTGATCATTGCTGGCGGTTGAAAGTTTGGCCTTAAAATCGGTGACTTGGCGGGCGCGGCAGGCGTCCAAGGCGCCTTCTTCGGCGGCGATGGCGCGACTAACGTCAACCTGACGGCGGGCGTCGTCATCGATCGAGGTGGCCAGCCGAATATTGTCGCCGCCCGATTCTTCTTGTTTGAGCTGCGCGTAGGCTTCGACGGTGCTGACGACGGCCACGATGATCGCCATGGCGGCGATGGCGCGCGTATCGCCGCCGCCGAGGTTACCGCCGCCGAACATCCCCCCGCCGGCCGCCGTCGTGACGCCGGGGATACTAAACTTTGCCGCTTCGCCAAGGTTGCCAGGGTTAAGAAAGCTAAAAGGCCCGCCCATTCCCGAGCCGCCGTCGCCCGAATTGCCACCGCGACCAGCGCCTAACCCGCCCGGTAAATAATGGCCGAGCATCTGCCCCGCGACGAACATCGCTCCAGTCTTCAATCCGGCGGTGAGGGCCGCGCCAAAATGCGACTTATGGATGGCCTCGTATTGTTTTTGGCGTTCGATGATCGGCGCCCGTTCGGCCGCGCAGGCGTCCGCCGACTTGTTTCCACCGCCGCCCGGCAAACCAAACGCCGCCGCGGCGCCTTGCATTTGTGCGACCAAGGCCGCAGCAATGCCGGCGCCAAGTGCCGCGCGTCGTAAAACCGTGGCGGGTTTTTGCTTCATCGTCCGCCGATCCGCGTCAGGTCCGCGGCCGCGTCGGAATCGCCGCCCGCCGCCGCCTTGCGGTAGAAATCCGTGGCCGTGGCGACATTGCGAGGCACGCCGCGGCCCGCCTCGTACATTACCCCCAGATTGCGCAGGGCGGCGATACTACCGGCGTCGGCCGCCTGCTGGAAGAACCGCGCGGCGGTGACATCGTCGGGGGTCACGCCCTCGCCTTGCGCGTAAAGCGTACCGAGGCCTAACAGGCCACGGGCGTCGCCGCGGTTAGCGGCCTGGCGATAAGAGTCCGCGGCGCGGGCAAAATCCTGCGGCAGACCACGGCCGCTCTCCAGCATGACGCCCAACGCGGACATGCCTTCGCCGTCACCGGCTTCCGCGGCGCGTTGATACCACGTCGCGGCCTGCACCAGATCGCGATCCACGCCGGCGCCGTCTTCATAGGCATAGCCCAAGCGAACCATAGCGGCCCCTTGACCGGCGGCGGCGGCGCGTTGATAGCCGTTAAACGCCGCCTTGCGATCCGCGCGCACGCCCGATCCGTGCTCGTAAAGGTCGGCCAAGTCCAGCATGGATGGCCCGTCGCCCGCGTCCGCGGCCTTTTGCAGCCAAGCGGCGCCTTGGCGCGGATCGCGCGGCACGCCTTGACCTTGCAAATAGAGCTGACCCACTAAGCCCATGGCCGAAGGTAAACCGGCGGCGGCCGCGGCGCGCAGCCAGCGCACGCCTTGGGATTGATCCACCGGCCCACCATAGCCATTGAGTAAGCTCAGTCCATAGTTGACCATGCCGCCGGGGTGGCCCGCTTTGGCGGCGCGCGCGAACCAGCGTGTCGCCTCGGCTTGGTCCTTCGCCGCGCCCCGGCCGGTCAAGGCCATGACACCCAGGTTATAGGCCGCCGAGGCATCGCCTAAGTCAGCCGCGCGCCGCCATTGACTGACCGCGCCGGCATAGTCCGCGCGCTGAAAGGCGGATCGCGCGGCGGTGAGCGCCGTGGTCGCCGGCGTCGAGGGCGCGGACGCCACCGCGGTCGTCATGTTTCGGCTCTGCTCGCCTAGCACGCGCACGCGATTGAACGCGAGCGGTCGATACAGACCGGAAAAATCCCCGCGGTCGCTTTGATCCAGATAGGCTTGAAAATCCGCCGGATCAGTGGAATTGCGGATGGTCTGCCAAAACTCCTTTTCACGCTTGCCGCGCGCTTGCGCATCGACGTCGGCTTGCGCGCGGCCGCGATCCGGCGCCTTGCCGTCGAAGCTCCAGTAAATATCTACCCAGATCCCCTGTAGGTCGGGCGATTGGCGATCGTTCGTGGCGCGTTGCACTTCACTTTGAACGAAGCGCGGCAATTCGCCGGTGGTGAGGCGCGGTCGTTGCAAAGCCTGAGTCAAGGCCAGGGCGAAGGGACTGTTGCTGCCCGCCCCATCCAGCGCCGCCTGCCCGGGCGCGGCGGCCATTAGGGTGACGACCTGGCTGGTCAAACCACCGGTTTCCCGGGCCAGACCGCCTTTAATGTTAACGGTTTGACCTTGGGCGGGATTGTCGCGGCAAGCATCCAAAATTACCAGCCGCACATCCTTGGCCTGGAGCACCGCCTCGCGCGCCTTGGACGCCTCCAGACCGCTGGCGATCATCCGGTCCATCGATGTATTCGACGCGTCGCGCGGGAACAAATAGTTGACGCCCGCGACTTCCGCCCCGTGACCCGAGAAATAAATGACGGCGGCGTCCGCGCCGCGCGCTTGCTGCGCGAAGACGGTGATAGCGGCGGCCAGATCCTTGCGCGCCGGATCGATCAGGGGGGTGACGGTAAAGCCCAGACGTTTGAGGGCGTCGCCGACAAGTTGAGCATCCGCCAGGGTATTTTTCAGCGGATTGACGCTCTCATAATGCGCGACACCGATGACCAAGGCCACCCGCGTCGGCTTCGCCTGCGCCGACGAAACCGCGATCAGGCTCGCCGTCGCGATCAGGCTCAGGCGTCTGACGACGTGATCGAAGCGCACGACGAGTTTCGACATTACACCTCTCCGCGTCCAGGCCCCCCGCGCCCGGATCGCGGCCCCGGACGACAGGACCACTCTGGCGCTATCAGGGTGGAGAATCAACGCTGTTCGGCGCGTGAGGAGGAGCAATCCCAACGGCGACGGTGGTGTGATGCGCCGCCGTCGATCGCTAACTGCCGCTTGAAAGCGGGGGATCACCCCCAAATAACTCCGTCATGGCCGGGCATAATCCCGTCCATCCATTGGGCGAGCGGACGGGTGCGGCCGTGCGTGTGCACGGTCGATGAGAGGTCTCGCCCGAATGGATCGGCGGGACCAACGCCCCGCCAATGACGGTTTGGTAGGGCGTAGCCGCGCAGTGCACCCCACGGTGGCGATCGCGCGCCGGCCCTATCGCCCCGTAAAGGCGCCCGGGCGTTTTTCGACGAACGCCGCCATCCCCTCTTTCTGATCGGCCGATCCGAACAAGCCGTGGAACAGCCGGCGTTCGAAATTCACGCCTTGCTCGAGCATGGTTTCGAACGCGGCGTTGACCATGTCTTTGCACGCCATCACCGCCAAGGGCGCCATGGCGGCGATGGTTTGCGCGCTCTTCAGCGCTTCGGCGTCGAGGTCGGCGAGGGGCACGACGCGGGCGACGAGGCCGGAGGCTTCGGCTTCCTTGGCATCCATGTTGCGGCCAGTGAGGCACATCTCCATCGCCTTGGCCTTGCCCACGGCGCGAGTCAGGCGTTGCGAACCGCCCATTCCGGGGGTGACGGCCAGCTTGATTTCCGGCTGACCAAATTTAGCGGTATCGGCGGCAATAATGAAGTCAGCCATCATCGCCAGTTCGCAGCCACCACCTAGTGCATACCCCGCGACCGCCGCGATCCAGGGCTTGCGCGTGGCGGTCAGGCGGGCGTAGCCGGCGAAGAAGTTAGCGCCATACATGTCGGCAAAGGATTGCTCGGCCATTTCCTTGATATCCGCCCCCGCCGCGAAGGCGCGGTCGGAGCCTTTGAGCACGGCGCAGCGTTGCGTGGGGTCGGCGTCGAATTTAGCGAAGGCGTCCAGCAGGTCGGCGAGAACCTGCCTGTTCAGCGCATTGAGCGCCTGCGGCCGATTGAGCGTAATAAGCGTGACCGCGCCGACGTGTTCGACCAGGAGTGTTTCATAATTCATAGGGATTTCCATTCCTCGGAGGTGGGCAGGGGCGCGAACACGGCGTCCACCATGGCTTCGGTCACGCCTTCCAGCGTGTCCGGCGCCCAAACAGGCTGGTTGTCTTTCTCGACGATCACGGCCCGGACCCCTTCGCTGAAATCAGGCGCCATGACCAAGCGGGCGGCGATGCGGTTTTCCATTGTCATGACCTGCGCAAAGTCGGTCATCGCCGCGCCCAATTGGAGTTGGCGCAGCGCCACCTTCGAGCTGAGGGGCGATTTGGACCTTAAGATATTCAGTTGCGCCAAAGCCCATTCGCCCCCGTCGGCCCGCAGCGCGTCGGCGATCGCCTCGACCGTTCCCGCGCAAAACATCCGGTCGATGTCGTCATGGCGCTCGATCATGGCCGAACGGCCCGGATCGGATTCCAATTCGGTGAGTATGGTCTCCACCGCCGCCGGATCGGCGATCAATCGCGCTTTGAGGTCGGGCAGGCTCGCGGACGGGACGACGTCGGTGGCAATCCCCAGAATTTCACATCCCGCCGCCTTCAGCCGCGCGCCGGTCAAGGCCATCCAGACGCCGGCGGCGCCATGCAGCCGCGGCAAAAACCAACCGCCGCCGACGTCGGGGAACAGGCCGATGCCGGTTTCGGGCATGGCGAAGGTCGTCAGTTCGGTAGCTATACGATAGCGCGCCGGCAAGGTGATCCCCACCCCGCCGCCCATGGTGATCCCGTCCATCACCGTAATGATCGGCTTGGGGTAAACGAACATCAGATGGTTGAGCTGGTATTCGGTGAAAAAGAACCGTTTGGCCGCCGCCCCGCCCACCGCCACGCTGTCGGCCAGATAGCGTATGTCGCCACCCGCGCAAAAGCCGCGCTCTCCCGCATGGTCGATCAAGACCGCTTGCACGGCGCGGTCGTTTCGCCACGACAGGAGGGCGTCGGTCATCAGTCGCACCATGCCGGCGGTCAGCGCTCCGAGCGCTCGTGGCCTGTTGAGCGTCAGACACCCGACCGCGCCCTGAGTTGTGACGATGACTTCGGCGTCGCTCATGGCCGCAACAACTCGCGCGCGACGATGACCCGCATGATCTCGTTGGTCCCCTCAAGGATTTGGTGCACCCGCAAATCTCGCACAATCCGCTCCAGGGGGTAATCCTTGAGATAACCATAACCGCCGTGCAGTTGCAGGGCTTGGTTGGCGATGTCGAAACAGGCGTCGGTGGCGAAGCGTTTGGCCATGGCGGCCAAGCGGGTGGCGTTCGGATCGCCGGCGTCGAGTGCGGCGGCGGCGCGGCGCACCATCAGGCGGGCGGCCTCAAGATCGGTCGCCATATCGGCGAGGCGAAATTGCAATCCCTGAAATTCGCTCAAGGCGCGACCAAATTGCTTGCGCGTTTTTAGGTAATCCACAGCGGTCTCGAGGGCTAAGCCGGCGCCGCCCAAAGAGCACGCCGAAATGTTCAAGCGCCCACCGTCGAGCCCCTTCATGGCGATGCGAAAGCCTTGCCCCTCATCTCCCACCCGGTTTTCGACCGGGATGACGCAATTGTCGAAATGAACCATGGCGGTGGGCTGATTGGCCCAGCCCATCTTGCGTTCCTGCGCGCCGAAGCTGAGGCCAGGCGCCTGGTTCTCGACCACGAAGGTCGAAATCCCACCCGCACCGGCGGGGCCCGTCCGGGCCATCACCACATACACGTCCGAGGTTCCGGCCCCGGAGATAAACGCCTTGGCGCCATTCAGAACGTAGGTTTCACCTTCGCGCCGCGCCGTGGTGCGCAAGGACGCGGC
>JANXWN010000351.1 GCA_025351125.1 Caulobacteraceae bacterium
TCGACATTGCCCGCCACCACTGCCGCCGGCGGCGACGGGCTTAGCATCGATCCGGCGCGAACAAGGACCTTCAGGGGGGTCAGACAGCCGGCGTTCAACGGAATATCGTCGGCCACCAAGGTGCGAAACACATACAGAGCGGCCGCATCGACGATCGATGACGGCGCATTGAAGTTCGACGCCAGTTGATCGCTGCCGCCGCGAAAATCGAGGACCGCTTCGCCGGCGGTCGCGTCGACGGTTATCGCCACCACGATCTCGCCGCCGCCGTCCATCGGCACTCGGGCGAAGCCATCGCTAAGGCTGCGCACCGCCCGTCGCACGCAAGCCTCGGCGTTGGCCTGCACAAAGCCCATATAGGCGCTCACCTGATCGGCGCCGTACGCGTCGATCATCGCCAAAACGCTGGAGGCTCCGGCGCGGCAAGCGGCGATTTGGGCCTTCAGGTCGCCGATATTGCGGTCGGGCGATCGGGCGGGCCAGTCGCCCGAGCCTAAGGCCGCGCGCGTTTGCGCATCCAAGAAACGACCGTCGCGCATGATCGGCAAGGCATCGAGCATGACGCCTTCCTGCTCGATCGTCGTCGAAAATGGCGGCATGGAGCCGGGCTGATCGCCGCCGACGTCGGCGTGATGGCCGCGCGCGGCGACAAAAAAGGCTGGCCCGGCGCGATCGTCGCGAAACACCGGCATGACAACGGTGATATCAGGCAAATGAGTACCGCCGGCGTATGGGTTATTGAGGGCGAAAGCATCGCCCGGGCGCTGGATGGAATGGCGCTCGAGCACCGCGCGCACGCTGGCCCCCATTGAGCCCAAGTGCACCGGCACGTGCGGCGCGTTAGCGACCAACCCCCCCGCCGCATCGAACAAGGCGCAAGAGAAATCGAGCCGCTCTTTGATATTGACGGATCGGGCCGTCCGCTCAAGCGCCGCTCCCATGGCTTCGGCGACACCCATAAAACGGCGGTTGTAGAGCTCGAGCGTCACCGGATCCACGGCGGCAGCTTGGCGATGTGGGCCGGTGGCGGCGGTGATCCGGGTGAGCACGATCATGCCATCGGCATGGTGCTTCGCCCGCCAACCCGCGGCCACCCAGATCTGGGTGTCGGCGCGGAGGATGAGGTGGGGCGTGTTCACCTCCTCGATCTCCGCTGGGGGCCGGACCGAGGCAGTTTCGTCGGCGGGCCCCAAAGAAACCGGCGGGCTTTCTTCACCTTCGACTTCCACGGCGGCGATGACGACCTGTCCGCTGTCTTCGACGAAACCGAACATGCGGTGATGCGCCATGTCAAAGGCTAAGCGAACCGCGGACAAATCGCTAAAGTCGACAACCAAGTCGGCATCAGCCTCGGCGTACCGCAGCCGCAAACGGCGATGGATCGCGCCGGTCGCGGCTCCCTGGGCGCGTAAGGCCGCGCGGACGTCGTGCTCCAACCGATCCGCCGCCGCACCCGCGGCGGCTAAGCCGCGGTCGTCGAGCGCGGTCTCGACTCCGGCCTGGCGCACCACCCGCAGGCGCGAGCACCCGATCCCCCAGGCGGACAGGAGGCTTGCGTAGCGGGGGCATAGAATTTCGTTGATTCCCAAGGCGTCGGCCAGTTGACACGCCACCTGGCCGCCGGCCCCGCCGAACGCCAGCAAACTGTGCTCCCGCGGGTCGAACCCGCGCGCGGTCGACATTCGGCGGATCGCCGACGCCATCTGCTCCACGGCGATAGCCAGGAATCCCTCGGCGGCGGCCTCTACGCTCGTGGCGCCCATGGCGTCCGCCAAGTCCCCTAACCGCGCCGCGGCGGCGGCGGCGTCGAGAGGTGAACCGCCGTCCGTCCCGAATACCGCCGGGAACGCGGCCGGATCGATACGGCCCAGCACCAGATTAGCGTCGGTCACCGTCGCCGGCCCGCCGCGACCATAGGCGGCGGGACCCGGATCGGCCCCCGCGCTGGCCGGGCCGACGCGGGCGCGCAGGCCGTCGAAGGCGAGAATCGAGCCGCCGCCGGCCGCTACGGTTTCGATATCCAACATCGGAGCGCGTACGGCGATCCCGGCGACCACGGCCCCGGTCTTACGCTCCAACGTCCCGGCGAAACGGCAGACGTCGGTCGAGGTTCCGCCCATGTCAAAGCCGAGGATCGGACGCGTCGCTGCAAAATCTTGCGCCGCTCGCGCCACCCCGATCACGCCCCCGGCCGGGCCCGACAAAATCGCATCGCGCCCGCGAAACGTTTCGGCTCGCGCCAAGCCGCCGCCGGAGGTCATGAAGAACAGCGGCGTCCCCGCCACCGCCCTCGCCACGCCCTCGACATAGCGACGCATCACCGGCGTCAAATAAGCGTCGATCACGGCGGTTTGAGCGCGGGGAATAAACCGCGGCAGGGGGGAAACTTCGGCGCCGGCGACGACGGTCCAGCCGGCGATCTCGCGCGCCATGGCGGCGGCGCGATTTTCGTGCGCCGGGTTGAGATCGCTGTGCAGGAAACAAATTGCGACGCTCTCGTAATCCTGGCGCGCCGCCCGTTCGAGGGCGTCACGCAGCGTGTTTTCGTCGAGTGCGCGCACCACCGCGCCGTTGGCGCCCATGCGTTCGTCCGCTTCGAGCACCCCCGCATAGAGCGGCGCGGGCTTGACGATACTCAAGGCGAATAGATCGGGTCGCGTTTGGTCGCCGATCTCCAGCGCATCGGCAAAGCCGGCGGTGGTGACAAAAAGGGTCTTCGCTCCCGTTCTCTCGAGGAGGGCGTTGGTGGCGACCGTCGTGCCGATCTTGATGACGTCGACGCGCGTCGCCGGAAACGGCTCGGTCGGCGCAACGTCCAGCATATGCCGCATCCCTTCGACGGCGGCGTCGGGATAGGCAGGCGACGTCGATGGTAATTTGAGGGTGCGCAACACGCCGTCCGGCGCGCGGCCGATCACGTCGGTAAACGTGCCGCCGCGATCAATCCAGAACGACCATGCCGGCTGACCGCCGCCGAATGTCGAAGTTGTTAGGGTGTCACTCACGTGGTCCGCTTCACAGAATCGCCCAGATTTGCGGTGAAAGATCGTTTGACGGCCAACCCCGCAAGGAGGGATTATCCCTCGTCGCGTCCGCCGACGGAAGCAAGGATACAATGATGGATCGGTTCAATCAGGGCTCTCGGCCTGGGGCGACCGGGATTGTGATGCGCGCCGCGGCTTGGTGCGTCAGCGCCGTCGCGTGGGTCGTCGCGACGGTCATCGGCGGGATCGTTGCCGTCGTGCTTGCCTTCGGCATGGTCTTTATGGCGGTGATGGCGACGCTCTTGATCGTGTTAGGCGTGACGGCGATCAAGGCGCGCCGGTCCGTGCGCTCGCCCAATGACCCCACCCTGATCGAGGCGCACAATGTCAGCGGACACTCCTGGGTCGCTTATGGCTGGGACGGCTCGCACTGACCTTTCGCGCCGTCGTTGCATCGCCCAGCCGATAGACTCACGACGGCTCAGTCGGCAAACGTTTCGCCCCCCGCCGCGCGCGTCAAAGTCGCTGAAATTCCAGCCAGATTGGCGCACAGTCGCCGAGCTTTTTTTCTTGATAGCGCGTGGTGACGTGGTCGGCCGGCGGTGTCCGCCAGTCGTCGGCGGTCTGTGCGGTCCAATAAAACCGGTCGCCGTCGGCGGTTAGGCGCAACACCTGCTCGGCGTATTCGACCCAGTCGGTGGCGAAGCGCAAGAGGGCGCCGGGCTTTAGCACCCGTGCGACGGCGTCTAGGAACGCGCCGGTCACCAGCCGGCGTTTGTTGTGTCGCGCCTTCGGCCACGGGTCCGGAAACAGGATAAACAGCCGATCGATGCAGGCGTCCGGTAGGTTTTCGATCAGGTCTCGCGCGTCGCCAACGTGCAGGCGGACATTGGTCAACCCTGCCTCGTCGATGTGGCGCACCGCGCTTGCAACCCCGTTTAAAAACGGCTCGACGCCAAGACACAGCCGTTGCGGACCGCGCGCCGCCTGCGCGGCCATATGCTCGCCGCCGCCAAAGCCGATCTCCAACCACACCTGGATGGCTTCGGGCGCCAGAACGCGAGGATCGAACGGCGTTGTCGGCAGCAACAGAGACGGCAAAATCGCATCCATCAACTGCGCCTGCCGCGGCTTGATGGCGCGGGACTTCGTCCGACCAAAGGTGCGAACCGGGCGCGCGCGGCTCGGTTCGCCGGTCAACAGCGGCGTCGCGTTCAGGAGGCCTTCTTCTCGAACGCCGCGCTGAGCATCAACTGCACGTCGTCGCCCAACAAGGGCTCGTAGGTCGAAACCCCATAATCCTTGCGGCTGATGTGACCAGTGGCGTCGAAGCCGACGGTATAAGCCTTGTTCATCGGATGAATGCCGGCGCCGTGGAACTTGGCCTTCAAGGTCACCGGGTGGGTAACGCCGTGCAAGGTGAAATCACCGGTGACGTCGGCGGTATCGGCCCCAGTCTTGACGATTTTGGTGGCGTGGAAGGTCATGGTCGGAAACTTGCCGGCGTCAAGCCATTGGGCGCCGGCCAGTTCGGTGTTGAGTTTCGGGCTGGCGGTCATCACCGTGGCCACGGGGACGCTGATATCGAGCTTGCTGGCGGCGGGGTCGGCGGCATCGAACTTCAAGCTTCCCGAGGCGCCGGGGAATTGACCATAATAGGTGCTGAAACCGAGGTGATCGATGCCGAACATCACTTCGGTATGAGTGGGTTCGACCGCATAGACGCCCGACGGGACGGCGGGATCGGCGTGAGCCACCGCGACGATCAAGCCGAGCGAGGCGGCGAAACCGAGCGATAAGGTTTTCATCATGGGCTTATTCCTTAGTGTGGAGACGGGCGGGGCGTCGCAGATATAGCGCGAATCGCGACGATCGCCAGCGCTTGCGAAAAACCGGATTCGGTCGTCCGTGGCGCGCGCGATCCCCGGCG
>JANXWN010000394.1 GCA_025351125.1 Caulobacteraceae bacterium
GCGCCGGTTTGCCAAAAGACGTCAATCGGTATCCCGCCGCGCGG
Source organism: Caulobacteraceae bacterium (assembly GCA_025351125.1). Classification (GTDB taxonomy): domain Bacteria; phylum Pseudomonadota; class Alphaproteobacteria; order Caulobacterales; family Caulobacteraceae; genus Acaudatibacter. Next base: position 45 of record JANXWN010000394.1, read on the forward strand.
AAACCAATAGCCACCGATGCGGAGCCAGCGCGGCTGGGCGACCGCGACGATCTTGCGACCGACGGCGACGGTGCAATCCTCGTGAAAGGCGCCGTGGTTGCGGAAACTGGCCAGATAGAGCTTGAGCGATTTGGACTCGATCAGCCAGTCGGCCGGTGCATAATCAATAACCAGCCGCGCGAAATCCGGTTGTCCGGTCACCGGGCACAGCGAGGTGAACTCCGGGGCGGTAAATCGCGCCGCATAGATGACGTCGGCCTGTGGATTGGGCACGCGTTCAAGCAGAGCCTCGCCGGGCGTGCCGAAACCGACGACCTGATGACCCAGTTGGGTGAGAGGCGTTGCAACCATCGCGCCTGTTTACGCCTGGTCCTGCGTTTTCGCCAAACTTCAGGTATATTTTCCATCCGTCAAACAACTGGATTTGGAGAACGAGATGGCCGGCAAGGATTTCGAAGGCAAGATCGTGGTGGTGACGGGAGCATCGACTGGGCTCGGACGGGCCATCGCGTTAGAAACGGCGGAACGCGGCGCGACGGCGGTGGTGATCAACTATGCCTCCAATGCGGACGAGGCCCACGAAACGGCGCGACGGGTCCGCGGATTCGGTGCGCGAACGGTCGTCGTTCAGGGCGACGTCGCCAAGGATGAGGATTGCGACAAGATCGCTGCCGCCGCCGCCCCGTTTGGGTGCATAGACGCCCTCTTCAACAACGCCGGGGTCACCAAATTTGCCAACGATCACGCCGATCTGGACGCCGTTTCGAGTGACGATTTCCTGCGGCTTTACGCCGTCAATGTAGTCGGGGCGTTCCAGATGGTTCGCGCCGCGCGCGCTCTGCTCGAGGCGGCGACGACGCCGAGCGCCGTGGTTAACACCGCCTCGATCGCGGGGGTGATGGGGATCGGCTCTTCTGTGCCGTACGCGGCCTCCAAGGGTGCTCTGATCACCATGACGCTATCGCTCGCACGCGCCTTGGCGCCGAAAATCCGCGTCAACGCCATCAATCCTGGATTTATCGACACACCGTGGTTCGGGCGCGCCATGCCCGCGGACCGTCTGGAGCGCTTGCGGCAAGGCGTCGCCAATACGACGCCGTTAAAGGCGGCCTCAACGCCCGAGGACATCGCCGGCGCGGCCGTCTTTCTGGCCTCCCCCGCCGCGCGTCACATCACCGGCGAATGTCTGATGGTCGATGCCGGTCTACACCTCCACTACGCCTCATAAAAATGCGCCCGGTCTCGCTGGGGCCGGGCGCAAGTGGCGGGACAAGAGCAAGTTAGACGATCAGAAGGTTATGGGCGCCACCAAGTCGACGCCGAAGGTGAATTGCCCCTTCTTCGTGCCAGGATTGCCGTCAAACGGCGTGCCGCCGGCGAGCGCACGGTCGTAGCGAATCTCAGGCCTGATGGTCAGGCCATCGACCAACTTTGGCAAGTGGGCAGGCTTCAAGTTAAGACCCAATGTAATCGCGCCATAGGTAACCGGTCCCGCCCCGTAGGAGGTGTTGGGCAGCCCCTTCTGGAGATTGATTGCATCCTGGTTGCCCGGATAGGCCGCCACATAGAAACCTTGAGAGTCACGCCAGACCTCGGCACGAATGGCTGCGGAGGCCTGCGCGGTCAGGGCGTAGGTAAAATATTGCACAACGCCGCCACCGGTTGCGGCGAATCCGTCATCGCGAATATAGTTAAGTTCCGTTACCGAGGTTAGCTTGTCATTAATTTTGTAGGTGAACAAAATATCGTTCAAGTAGCGGTACTTGCTATGAACATTGACACCCTCCCCCAACGATCCCGCAGGATTTTCGGGACCAATGTGCGTAAGCGCCAAAATCGTCAACTTGTTGAGGTTAAGGCCGATACCACCCAGAAAATGAAATTGATTGTCGTTATAGCCGCCACCCGAACCCACCGATGCGTTCACGCCGGTGGTATAACCCAAATAAATATCCAGCATCGGGTTGACGTGCGTCGTGGTTAAGACGCCGGTATGCTTGAACGGCAGACCGTACTGGAACAAATAACTATGCGAGTAAAAGAAATTGCCGGTCGGGTCGATGACTTCCTGGCCGAGGGGAGTGCTGAATTGCCCGGCTTTGATGTCAATCCCGCCCTTCGTGAGGAACGGGAGGTGGACCAAGACGTTAGCTTCCACGATGTCGAACTGGTTGCGGGTAGTGGGCGATTCGTCGAGTTCACCAATGAAATGGGTTAGGCGCGAGTCCGACCCGTACATTCCCTGCACCTTGAAGCCAAAATCGATTCCCGAGGCCTTCGGATCGATGTCACGTTGGATGGTCAGGGCTGCTTGGTTAAGCGTGGGCTGGTTGGATTTGTCGGTAAAGGCGTGGCCGAAATTTATACCGTTCGAGGGGTCGTCGCCGTTGAACATAATTCCCGCATCGACGTGTCCGGACACCTTGATCGTGCTCATCCACGGCGCCGGGGGCGCGGGAGGAGCCGGCGAGGGCGCGGCGGTCGGCGCGGCGTCGTCGGCCCAAGCGGCCGCACCGCTCATGAGCACCGCCACCGTGGCGCCGGCCAGAACAGTCGTGATTCGTTGCGTCATTGGAAATAGTCCCCGTGTTGATCTTATTTTAAGAGGGGTATCGGGTGACGGGCGCGCGCCGATAGCGACGCAGAGCAGCGACACGGCGATCCTTCGCATGTGCACAAAATTCGCTCAGTGACGCCGGCCGCCTGTCTAAATTAGCGGCAACTTATCGGAGCGCATGGCCCATCGGCAAACTTGCGGGATCGTGACTTTAGGCCGGATCATCCAGACTGAACCGGTCGTCGTCCTCGTGATAGGCGAAGATTTCGCCATAGCGACCCCATGAAACGATCGCGTCCATGGTTTCTTCCGCGTACGGCTCGGACATAAAATCCTCGAGTTCATCGCGAAAACGCGTTGCCGGAGCTTGGTGCGATGCTCGGTCGTCCAGAACTCGCTTGATGTGCGCCGCCAGCGGAACATAGGCCAACAGGTGCTGGGCGAACAATTGTTTACGCTCATCGACGTCCGCCGCGTCGTACCGGCGGGCCGCCGGCGTTAACCGGATCGTTCTTCCTTCGATCTCCGCAAAACGCATGAGTTGCAGGGTTTCAGCGATCGGCAACAGCTCATCCGCCTCCATCTGCAATTCCCGCGCCAGCGTGGCTAATTCGGCGGCGCCGTGATTGGGCGGCGCGGCCAGAGACTCGATCATCCCCGCCATCGTGTTGGTGGAGACATGCGTCAGCGCCATCCCGAGGCCCGTGCCGGGGAAATTGCCTTCCCGCGCCGCCGGACCGCTCGGCTTGGCGGTCATGCGGGCGTAGATGTCATCGACAAGACTGCGAAAAACGGGGTCGAGGCGTTTGCGCGGTTGTGGCAAATCGACCTTGATCTCGGCGATCACCCGCCCGGGGTTTGAGGAAAACACCAAAATCCGGTCGCACATCAGCACCGCTTCTTCGATATTGTGCGTCACTAAAAGAATGGAGCGGATCGGCATGCGCCCCTCACTCCACAAATCAAGCAAATCAGTGCGGAGGGTTTCGGCGGTGAGCACGTCAAGGGCGGAGAACGGTTCGTCCATCAACAGGATCGAAGGCTGCACCACCAAGGCGCGAGCCAGCCCGACTCGCTGGCGCATGCCGCCGGACAACTCTTTGGGATAGGCGTTTTCGAAACCGTCCAGTCCGATAAGGTCGATGGCGGCGAGGGTGCGTTTACGGCGGATATCTGCGGGAACGCCTTGAGCCTCTAAGCCCAGTTCCACGTTTTTCAAAACCGTTAGCCAAGGAAACAGCGCGAAGCTTTGAAACACCATCGAAACCCCGCGCGCCGTGTCATCGCCGGGCATATCGCTTACTTTGACGGTGCCGCCGGTGGGCGTGATCAGGCCAGCGATCGATCGCAGCAGCGTTGATTTGCCTGATCCCGACCGGCCAAGCAGACCGACAATTTCGTTGGGGCGCAGAGTGAGATTGACATCATCCAGAACCGTCAATCCAGCGCCGTTGCCCTTACCGTAGACATGCTTGAGGCCTACCACTTCGACCAACGGGGCATCGGTATCGGCAGGGCGTTCGAGCGTGAGGGTCATTATCGATCTCGGTGTCTTAGTTTAAACGAAGGTTCTTTTCGGCATAACGATACATCGGGCGCCAAAGTGAGTGGTTCATCGCCAGCACGAAGACGCTGATCACCGTCGAGCCCAAGGCGATACGCGGAAAATCGCCCGCGGCCATGTTTTCAGCGATGTAAGAGCCCAGGCCGGCGGCTTGTAGCTGGGTGTGTTTCCAGGTCACGAACTCGGCCACGATACTGGCGTTCCATGAACCACCCGATGCGGTCAGGGCTCCGGTGACGTAGTACGGAAATATCCCCGGAATGATCAGGTCCCGCCACCGCTGCCAGGATCTCAGGTGGAATATCCCAGCCGCCTCCTTGAGGTCGGTCGGCAGCACGCTCGCCCCGGCGACGACGTTGAACAAAATGTACCACTGCGTACCCAGCACGATTAACGGCGACAGCCAGATATCGGGATTGAGCCGGCCCGCCACTATGGCCATGACCACGAAAGGAAATAGAATATTCACCGGGAAAGCTGCCAAAAACTGCGCCACGGGCTGGATGCGTTGCGACCACGCCGGGCGCAGGCCAATCCACACGCCGATCGGAACCCAAATCAAACTGGCGACGGCAATCAGGATTATCACGCGCGCAAAGGTGATTAATCCTAATCCAAACG
>JANXWN010000450.1 GCA_025351125.1 Caulobacteraceae bacterium
CGGTCTTCAATTCCGCAACCTCGACCAAGTCGGCGATCATCGCTTGGGCCATGGCGAGCGAGACGATGGCGAAGGTCACGCCGCTGACCGAAACGCCGAATATGATCCAATAAAGCGCGGGGGTATGGTTCGCCGGCATGAGCCCGGCGAGACGCAGCAACAAGGGCGCGATTCCAATGACGACGGCCACCACGAACAGGGCCATCGTCGTGGTGCGTTTGCCAAATCGCTTAGCGATCGGCGGACCGGTGAACAGGGCCAGGAAGGCGCTGATGAAAACCCCCGCCGTAAGGCCGGCGATCTGGTGCGCGGTCAGACCCCAAAAATAGGTATTAAAATACTGGTTGAGCGAGGCGTAAATACCGATCATCAGCGCTGACGCCAGCGTGGACGCCATCAGGAATACGAACGAGCGATTGGCCAAAGTCTCTCTCATTTCGGCCAAGGACCGCGCCAAGCTCAGTCGGCGGCGCGGCGGCGGCACTTTGAGCATGGGGATGCAATGGTGCGTTCCGACCGCCGAGGTCAGCATGGTTGTGAACATCACCGCCGCGGCGATCACGCCGTAGTGGATATAGCCCGCCGGATTAAGCTGGCCGACGGGGTGGGCGCGATCGGGCGTGAGCAGCACGGTAAAAGCCAGGAGTTGGATGCTCAGTCCCCCGATCCAGCCAAAGAAGCTGCGGTAACTGACAAGTACCGATCGTTCGTCATATTGATCGGTCAGTTCGGCGGCGAGAGCCGCACTGGGCACTTCGTAAAGCGAAACCAGCGCGCGAACCCCGACGGCGCAGACGACCAAATAGCCCAGAAGGCCCTGTTGGCTCCAATGCGGCGGGTTCCACACCGCCGCATACGCCAAGGCTATCGGGAGAGGCGCGGCGTACATAAACGGATGGCGCCGTCCCCACCGCGAGCGCAAATTGTCGGACATTTGACCAATCAGAGGATCGATACAGGCGTCGATCATCAATGCGATCATCAAGGCGATCCCTACCGTCGTCGCCGGAAGCCCCACCACCTGATTGTAAAACAACAGTAAAAGATAGCTGAAGCCGTTGTCCTTGACGCCGAACGACGCGGCGCCCAGGCCATAGAACAGCTTGGTGCGCATATCGAGCGGGCGGCGCGCCGCGGCGACGGTTTCGGTCATGCGTTTCCTCTGCGGTATTTAGACTAACGGCGCCGAATCCTCGGCATCGGTCGGACTGTAGGGGTAAGCGTTTTTCGGAGATAGCCATTCACCCGAGCGAGGCCGCTCGCCGGCAAGGAGGCCGACCCGAAGGCGACGCGATCGCGGATCGGACCTAAGATCCGATGGGTTTGCCGACCAAGAGATCTAGGCCAATAAGTCGCGTCCGATATCAGCCGCCCGCGTTACGCCGGTCAGCGCCATGGCCACGCGGATTTCGGCTTCGATAATCCGCAGCACGTGCGCCACGCCCGCCTCGCCGCCGCCCGCTAGCGCATAAGCCCAGGCGCGACCGATCATCACGCTCTTGGCGCCCAGCGCCAACATCCGCACCACGTCCAAACCCGAGCGTACGCCGCCGTCGGCCAGCACGGTCAGACGCTCGCCGACGGCGTCGGCGATGGCCGGAAGAGCGGCAGCGGTCGACAAAGCGCCGTCGAGTTGTCGACCGCCGTGATTCGAAACGACGATGCCGTCGGCCCCCGAGTCGGCGGCGAGGCGAGCGTCGTCGGGGTCGAGTACGCCTTTTATGATCAATGTTCCGCGCCAACTGTCTCGGATCCACTCCAGATCCTTCCAGGTGACGGAGGGATCGAAATTATCGCTCAGCCACGCCATGTAGTTTTCGATGCCGTCGGCCTTGCCGAGCACGGCGCTTAAATTACCCAGCCGATGCGGACGGCCCATGACGCCGACGTCCCAGGCCCAACGGGGGTGGGTGACGCTCTGAAATGTCCGTCTCAGCCGCCCTGACCAATTGGCCGCGTTGGAGAGGCCGGTACGATAATCGCGATAGCGCACGCCGGGCGTCGGAAGATCGACGGTGAACACCAAAGTCGTGCAGCCCGCGGCCCTGGCGCGGGCCAGCATATCGCGCATGAAAGGCTTGTCGCGCAGCATATACAATTGAAACCAAAACGGCCTTTGGGTGGCGGCCGAGACCTCTTCGAGGGAACACAGTGAGACGGTGGAAAGGGTAAAGGGCGCCCCGGCGTTTTGCGCGGCACGCGCCGCCTGAATTTCACCGCGCCGGGCATTCATCCCACCGAGCCCGACCGGCGCCAACACCACGGGGATGGCGATCGCCTCGCCGAACAAAGTCGTGGCCACGTCGATCTTGGAAACGTCGCACAGCACCCGCTGCCTGAGGGCGAGGTCTTGCAGATCGCGGCGGTTGCGCTTCAGAGTCACTTCGTCGAAGGAACCGCCGTCGATATAGTTGAACAGAAATGCGGGCAGGCGCCGCCGCGCCAACGTTCGATAGTCCATAACCGACGCCGCTTTCATCACCGTGCCTTCGCCGTGAGTCGCCGATCATTGTATAGCGTGAAAGCGGAACGGCGGGGCGCGACCACATCCGCGTTCCCGGCATAACCCCGCGCGCAATGGAAGATTTTGCGCGCAACAGAGCGCTTTACAGGGCCTTTCGAATGGCGCAATTTTTTCTTCAAGCGCGCATCAGGCACGCCGTTAACGAATAATCTGAAGAGGAACGCGTCGTGAAAACATTGGTTCTGTCAATTATCTTGGCCGGAGTATCGGTTGGTACGGCCAGCGCGGAAACATTCACCTTTACCTCGAAATCCACAGTCGCCAACCAGATCGTGGCGCCGACCACCGGCGGTCCGCCGGTCGCCGCCGTATTTATTTCCGGTACGTCGGAGACGATCTTCGCCTCGGGAAAAAAAGGGTCGAATATATTCAACTGCGCGCAATGGAGCTCCACGCCTGGGTTTGTCTTCATGACCGTGGGCGCGTGCACTTTTGTCGATCAGAACGGCGACAAGGCCTCGATCATTTCGGGTTGTGACTTCACGAACAAGGATCAGTCGCAACAAAATTGTTGGGGCGGGCTCACGGGTCTGACAGGCGCCGTGGCGGGTAAGTCCGGCACGATTTCGTGGCACGCGACGAATAACGCCGATGGCAAAAGCGGCAGCTCCGCCGGTGTCGGTCAGTGGAACTGATTGTCTCAGCTTCGTAACGTGGGCGCCTCGCCGGCCTAATCGCCAAAAATGGCGGGCGAGACGCCAGCGATAGGGGGCGCCGGTGTTCGACGACGCCGCGGCGGCTTAGGCCAAAGCGGCGCCGCGCCCGCGAGTTGGCGCCTGGATCGAAGGTTGCTAGAGCATGGCGGCAGCGGAACGCTTGATCCGCGGAGGTCCGCCCGTTTTGATTCCATTTGGTCGCCGGATAGCCCTGGCCGGGTTCGCCATCGTGGGCGCCGCGGTGACGGCGGGCCTGTGCGCGGGCGTCTATATCGCCGTGTTGTTTCACCAGATCCCCAGCGCCGCTCAACTAGCCGACTACCATCCACCGACCGCGACGCGGGTTTATGCCTGGGACGGCACGCTGATCGGCGAGTTCTCGAAAATAAGACGTATCTACGTCCCGTATGATCAGATGCCGCGCAATCTGATCTTGGCGTTCTTGGCCGCCGAGGATCATAATTTTTTCAAACACGGCGGAGTTGATGTCGGGGGCACCTCGCGCGCCGTGATCAAGGACGTGTTCAACGTGCTGCAAGGCAAGCGTCCCGAAGGCGGCTCGACCATCACGCAACAGGTGGCCAAAAATGTCGCCTTGACCAACGAGGTGTCGGTGGGGCGCAAGCTAAAAGAAGCGCTACTGGCGACGCGGCTAGAGGAGACGCTCAGCAAGACGCAGATTCTGGAGATTTATCTTAATGAAATATGGCTCGGCTATCGCTCCTACGGCGTGGGCGCGGCCGCGTATAATTATTTCGGAAGGTCGATCTCGGATCTGAGTTTGGCGCAATGCGCGTATCTAGCCGCGCTGCCCAAGGGGCCAGACAATTATCAGCCGATCAAGCAAAAGGCCGCCGCCATCCATCGGCGCGATATGATCCTACAGAACATGGCCGATCTGGGCTGGGTCACCCAAGCGCAGGCCAAGGCGGCGATGGCCGAGGATCTCAAGGTCGAAACTGCTCCGGCGCGCAGCAAATATCACGACGCCGACTATTTCGTCGACGAGGCGCGTCGTCAGGCGACGGCGATCAAGTCGGTCGGCGCAGATCTCAACAAGGGTGGTTATTACATGCGCACCACTCTGGATCCGCGCCTGCAGACCGCGGCGCGGATCGCCTTGATGGACGGGCTGGAGACCTACGACCACCGGCACGGCTGGCGGGGAGCGTGGGGACATGTCGCCATCACCTCCGGCTGGCAGGCGGCGGCCCTCAGCAAGACCCCGCCGTCCGAGCGCAAGTTGTGGCGCGCCGCCGTGGTTACGCAGGCCGGCGGCGGCGTCACCGTGCAATTAGCCGACGACAATTCGATCGGCGCCCTGGTTGGCAAGGATATCGCGTGGGCGCGCGCCGGGCGGGGATTAAACGTCGGCGATCTCGTATTCGTCGAGGCGGAGGGCGGCGCCTGGCGCCTGCGGCAAATTCCCATCGTTAACGGGGCGATCGTGGCCATGGAGCCGAACAGCGGGCGGGTGTTGGCCATGATGGGCGGCTACAGTTTTTCGCTGTCGAACTTCAACCGTGCGACGCAAGCCTATCGTCAACCGGGCTCGTCGTTCAAACCGTTCGTCTATGCCACGGCGTTGGAAAGCGGCCAATTTACCCCCGCCAGTATCGTACGCGACGGGCCGATAACCTTGCCGGGATTCGGCGGGGAAAGTTGGAGTCCGGAAAATTACGAACATAAATATCTTGGCCCGTTGGTGTTTCGTCGTGGGCTGGAGTTGTCTCTCAACACCATGACGGTACGCATCGCCCAGCAAGTCGGGATGCGCAAAATTACCGATACCGCCAAGCGGTTTGGCGTGGTGGATAAAATGGAGCCAGTGTTGGCGATGGCCTTGGGGGCCGGCGAGACGACGCCGTTTCGGATGACCGGCGCCTATTCGTCTTTCGTCAACGGTGGTCGCAAGGTGCAACCGCATCTGATTGAATTGGTTGAAAATCGTGACGGCACGCTGCTCTATCGCAACGATCAGCGCGAATGTGCCGGTTGCGCGGCGGACTTCTCCGGCGCGGACGGCCCGGACATGGCGCTTGCGGGCGAGCAACTGATCGACCCGATTACCGCTTATCAGATACAAACGATGTTAGAGGGCGTGGTCATCCGGGGCACCGCCGCGGCGGCGCATGTGCTGGGCCGCCCGATCGGCGGCAAGACCGGCACGACCAATGACTTTCGCAGCGCCTGGTTTGTCGGTTTTTCGCCCCAGATCGTCGTCGGCGTGTTCGTCGGCTTCGACGACAATCGATCGCTCGGCAAGGGTGAAACCGGAGCCGTCGCCGCCCTGCCGGTGTTCATCGAGTTCATGCAGGAGGCGCAAAAGGGCTTCCCGCCTTTGGAATTCAAGCCTCCCCCCAACACCAAGTTCGTCACTGTCGGTCCTAATCGCGAGGCCTTCCGGCCTGGCACCGAACCGAAGGTGAGCGCTGTCGCCGCCGGCGCTCGCCCGGGTCAAATGGACCGCGCCTATAACATCACGCCCGGCGTTGCCGGTAGTCCAGGACCAGCGCCGGGGGCGGCGCCGGTCAAACCGGCCCGACCGACCAAGAGCGCGGACGATCTTAGCGGTTTGTATTAAACCGGCCGCCGCGCTATGGCCGCCGATCTTGGTTGCACCCTAGAGCCTGATGCGTTTACACGGAACAGCTGTAAACGCTGAATCAGGCTCTACACGTTTGCTTTTAGAGCAGGATTCAGATTTTAGACCGTTCCGTCTAAAATCATCCTGCTCTAGCTGAAAGTTATTGTTCCTATGCGTGCGGATATCGAAGCCATGGCGTCCGATATCGAGCAATCCGTCGGATTGCTCCGGAGGCGTCTTTGACTGGGAACCGGCCCTAAGGCGGCTAGACGAGATGAACGCTCGGGTCGAAGATCCGGCGTTTTGGAATGACGCCGACGGGGCGCAAACTCTGATGCGTGAACGCACGCAACTGAGCCATCAGGTCGACGCTGTTCACCGCCTGCACCAAGAGTTGTCGGACGCCATCGACTTTGCCGAGATGGCCCAGGCCGAAGGCGACGATGCCGCCCTGGACGATGTCGCCGCGCAATTGGCCGCGCTCAAGGCGTTCGCCGCGAAGGCCGAACTGGAGGCTCTGCTGTCAGGCGAAGCGGATGGGGCGGACGCCTTTGTCGAGGTAAATTCCGGCGCGGGCGGCACGGAATCCACCGACTGGGCCAACATGTTGCTGCGGATGTATACGCGTTGGGCCGGCGCGCACGACATGAGCGTCGAATTCATCGAAGAGACCGACGGTGAACAGGTCGGGATCAAGTCGGCGACCTTCAAAGTCAGCGGCCTCAATGCCTACGGGTGGCTAAAAACCGAGGCAGGTGTCCACCGTTTGGTGCGCATTTCGCCTTTCGACTCCGCCGCCAAGCGCCACACCAGTTTCGCCTCGATCTGGGTTTATCCGGTTGTGGACGACAAGATCGAAATTGAGATCAACCCTTCCGATGTTCGCACCGATACCTATCGCGCCAGCGGGTCGGGCGGCCAGCACGTCAATAAAACCGACTCGGCCATCC
>JANXWN010000476.1 GCA_025351125.1 Caulobacteraceae bacterium
GGCCCTTCGTCTATCGGTTAGGACATCAGATTTTCAATCTGGGAAGAGGGGTTCGACTCCCCTAGGGCCTGCCAGTGCGGGGTAGCGTCAATGCAGCGATAGCCTTCAAACGGCCCGGCGATCACTCAGTGTTGCGATAACACGCCTAAGTTGTTTGCAATCAGATATTGACGACTTTAATTTTACAGGCGCAGTGTGTTGCTGACCGGCTCGACTTAGGGAATGGCGAGTCCGGGTTGAGGGGTCGATGTCTGATAACGAGCTTTCGGGCCAAGAGGCTCCCGAAGAATCGGTTCGTATCACCGGTCGCGTCAAGTGGTTTGACGCCGGCAAGGGCTATGGTTTTATTATCCCGAACGACAACCACCAAACAGGCTCCCGCGATATCCTGATGCACGTCACCTCCCTGCGCAATGCGGGACACGAGGGCGCCCTGGAGGGCTCGATAATCATCTGCGATGTTGTAAAACGCTCGAAGGGTTGGCAAGTTACCGACATTGCCGAGCTTGATGAAAGCGCCGCGCCGCCGCCGCAGGAACGTCCCCGACGCGCTTACGTCGAGCATCGTGGATTTGCAGAGGCCTCCTATCAACCCCGAGATCGCAGCCACGAGCCGCGCCCTTCCAGTACGGATCATCGTGGCGGCGAAGCGCGAACGCCGGAGCGGTTTGCGAATGGTGACCTGGGCCGCGCGCACGCCGAAATGCCAACGGGGCCGTTCGAAAGCGTCAAGGTGAAGTGGTTTAACCGCACGAAAGGGTATGGTTTTGTCGTGCGCGACGCCGGTCCTGGCGACATATTCATCCATATCGAAGCGCTGCGCCGGATCGGGCTTGAAGACCTGCAACCAGGCGCCGATGTGCGGGTTCGGTTTTCAGAAGGCCCGAAAGGCTTGGTTGTCGCCGAGATCGAACGGCCCTAACAATCTGGTGCATCGGTCAAGTCCGGGTGTAATCTTGGTTTTTCCTCCCAAAACCGGCCACGTGTTGGCACTTTGTCTGGCGGTCGTCCTGACGGTCGGCGCGTTTGGAGCCCACGCCGGCGCGGGCTTGGCGGTCGAGCCGCTGGAGGTGCTGACGCACGACGGCGCGCGCCGTTTCTTGGTTGAGATTGCTGATACGCCGGCTCGGCAAGAGCGCGGCCTGATGTTTCGCAAACAATTGCGCCCCGAACGCGGCATGTTGTTTGATTTTCACGCCCCACAGCCCGTTAGCTTCTGGATGAAAAATACCCTGATCCCGCTGGATATTATTTTCATCGCCGCCGACGGTCGCATTGTTAATATTGCTTCTAACGCCAAACCAATGTCGGAAGACCTGATTGAGTCGACCGGACCTATTTTAGGCGTCTTGGAATTGCGTGGCGGACGCGCCGCCGAAATTGGCGCGCGCGTGGGCGATCAAGTCCGCGAGCGAATGTTCAAACCGTGAGTCGTGATGTTTTGAGCCAAACTCCGCCGGAGGGCTTTGTTCTTTCGCAGGGCCGCGGCGCCTTCACGACCCACAACGGACCTTATTATCACCGCGTCGTCGAGACCGGCGCGGCGCAGGCGTTTCACGCGACGAGCCGCCACTGCAACGGCGTCGGCCTGGTTCACGGCGGCATGTTGTCGGCGTTCCTGGATGGACTACTGGCCGCCGCCGCCTATCGCGAGACAGCCGCCTCACCGATCACCATGCATCTCTCGGTCGATTTTCTGGACATGGGCAGGGCGGGCGATTGGGTGTTGGGTGAGGCGCGGGTAACCCGGGCGACGCGCGACATAGCGTTTGTGGAAGGCCGGGCTCACGTCGCCGGGCGAGATTTGGCCCGCGCGGCGGGCGTCTTCAAACTCATGCGCCGACGCCCCGGCGGCTGACTCTTAGCGCTGCTCCGGCGATCAGCGCCGTCAAGCACACCAAAGAACGCGCGGCGAGAGCTCCCTTTATTGGTGGAGCCTGTGCACAGGCCGTCGCAAAAGGCCGACCACCTTGACTTCGCCGGTCACGCATGTCCCCTACCGCGCCTTTCGTAAACCTCCTAGTCGACGAGTCCCGACCATGCACGCCTATCGCTCCCACACCTGCGGCGCCCTTCGGCTGGCCGACCAGGGCGCGAGCGTGCGCCTGAGCGGGTGGATCCATCGCAAACGCGATCACGGCGGTCTGTTGTTCGTTGATCTGCGAGATCACTACGGCGTCACGCAATTGGTTGCTCATCCCGGCGCGCCAGGTTTCGACGTGCTCGAGCGGCTGCGTGCCGAAAGCGTCGTCAAGATCGACGGTGAGGTGGTGGCGCGCGAGCCGGGAACTCTCAATGCGAATTTGCCGACCGGCGAAATTGAGGTGCGGGTGCGCGCCGTCGAAGTGCTGTCGGAAGCAGCGGAATTGCCGCTGCCGGTATTTGGCGAGCCCGACTACCCGGAAGATATTCGCTTAGCAAACCGTTTCTTGGACCTGCGCCGCGAGACTTTGCACGCCAATATCGTTCTGCGTTCGCGGGTGATCGATTCGATCCGTCGACGGATGGTCGACCAAGGGTTCACGGAGTTTCAGACCCCGATCCTGACCGCATCTAGTCCCGAAGGGGCTCGAGATTTTCTGGTGCCCTCGCGACTCCACCCGGGAACCTTCTACGCTCTGCCGCAAGCGCCGCAGCAGTTCAAGCAACTCCTCATGGTCGCCGGTTTCGACCGCTACTTCCAGATCGCACCGTGTTTCCGTGACGAGGATTTGCGGGCCGATCGTTCGCTCGAGTTTTATCAGCTCGACGTCGAGATGAGTTTTGTGACGCAGGACGATATTTTCGCCGCCATCGAGCCGGTGCTGCACGGAGTGTTTGTGCAGTTCGCTCAGGACAAACCGGTTACGCCCTACCCCTTTCCGCGCATCGCCTATCGCGATTCCATTCGCCGGTATGGCACCGACAAGCCCGATTTGCGTAACCCATTGATCATGCAGAATGTCTCTGAACATTTTCGGAGCGGCGGCTTTGGCTTGTTTGCGCGGATATTAGAGACCGAGGCTCATGCCATCTGGGCGATTCCGGCGCCGAACGGCGGCTCGCGCGCGTTTTGCGATCGGATGAATGCTTGGGCGCAAAGCGAGGGTCAGCCGGGTCTAGGCTACATAATTTGGCGGGAAGGCGAGGGGGCTGAGGGAGGAGCGGCCGGCCCGATCGCCAAGAATATCGGGTCCGAGCGTGGTGAAGCCTTGCGCGTGCAGTTGGGACTCGACGTCGGCGATGCGGCGTTCTTTGTCGGCGGTGATCCCAAGTCATTCTATAAATTCGCGGGCGCGGCGCGCACCAAATTGGCGAGCGAGCTGAACCTGGTGGCCGACGATCGCTTCGATTTTTGCTGGATCGTCGACTTCCCGATGTACGAGATGAACGAGGAAACCAATCGCGTTGATTTCTCGCACAATCCGTTTTCCATGCCGCAGGGCGAATTGCAGGCGCTGAACGACCGTGATCCGCTGGACATATTGGCCTATCAATACGATATCGTTTGTAACGGCTACGAACTGTGTTCCGGCGCCGTGCGCAACCATCGCGCCGAGGTGATGCTGCGCGCCTTCGAGATCGCCGGTTACGACGCCGCCACGGTTGAACGCGAATTTGGCGGAATGCTGAATGCGTTTCGCTACGGCGCCCCGCCGCATGGCGGTCTTGCGCCCGGGATCGACCGCATCGTCATGCTGCTGGCCGGTCAGACCGCGATCCGGGACGTGATCGCCTTTCCCCTCAACCAGCAAGGCCAAGATCTGATGCTGAGCGCGCCGTCAGCGGTGCACGACAAGCAGCTAAAGGAGCTGAGCATCCGATTGGCTCCAGT
>JANXWN010000014.1 GCA_025351125.1 Caulobacteraceae bacterium
GCCGCGGCGTCGGCGGCGCCATTGAGTTGCGATTCACGCGCCGTGGCGTTGGCATAGTCGATCCCCAGACCGACTGACAAAATCAGCGGGATGATCGCAAAGGCCGTCAGGATGGTAATGTTCCCGTCGCCGTCTCGCAAGAAACTTTTCAGATTTCCCATGTCGGTTTCGATCGTGTCCTTTAGGCGCAGTCAGTGCATGGAATCAGCGCCACGCCCCGCGGTAAGAAAAACAGTTGGTCTTGCAAAGGCGCAATAGGTTTGATGATGGCCGCCCCGACCGTGATATTATAATTGTATTTACTCGCTACAAAAATGTAGGTTGTTTTAACTGCGAGCGTGGTTGGAAGGGTCGTCAATACTGTTCCCTTGGTATAAGGCGTATAGGGCGCTCCCGCGTTATTACCGCGGCTGGCGTTCACAACGCCCTTTCCCGCGGTCACGTCGTCGGTCGTAACCTCCACCAAGGAAACGTCCAGGTCGGTCGTCGAAAATGGCGACATAATCTGCGTCGCCGCCGCCAATTCACTGTCCAGTTTCGTTTGACCCCAACTGGTGTCTTGGCTGGCGATGTTCGCCAACTGCACGGTCATGTCCGTCAATTTCCGATAAACCGATACCGCTTGCGAGGTCTCAAACCCCCCGACATAGACGACCAATAGCATTGGCAGGACCAGGGCAAACTCCACCACCGCCGTGCCTTCGCTGTCGCGGCGCCAGCGTCGAACGGCGGATGTCATTGCGTCCCAACGCGTGATCAGGCGATCCATCATCAATAGGGCTCGTTTTTGAGTACGGCGGTTCCCACCATCAAATGCCCGGCCGCCGGTTGTCCCGCTTGGTTCGCGAGGTCGATCCCCAAACCGCTGCCGATAGTCGGCCAAGCGTACATCACCCGAACGATGACCGCCGCCCCGCCGGCGGTCACGTCGTACCGCGGTGAGTTGGTAATCTTGTGTTGGGCGTCATAGGTCAATGTCACGGGGCCGGTGTCCAACGACGAAAAATTGCCGGCGGACCTCACGTCCACTAGTAAATTGTCGCAATTGAAGCCGACAGCGCTGCCCGATCCGCCGGGGAGGTGGCTGCAGACGTCGGCCTTGAACGCCGCCGCCGTCGATACGCCGCTCTGGCCGGTCATCAACAACCGTGCCGACTGCATGGTCGCCGTCTGCAGCGCCTGGCCCATGGTGAACACCAGCGCGGTCTGAACGCTGGCCAAGATGATGCCAATGAATGGAAGGGCCACAAGCGTGAACTCGACCATAGACGTGCCGTCATCATTTCTCGCAAATCGTCTAGCGAAATCAAAGAAACGAGAAGGCATGTGACAAAAAGCCGCAGTTAAGTGTGATAAAGGTGAACGAACCCCGTCAAGTGAGTTCAACATTAGAAGATCAAATTGAGATCATCAAATGTAACCAACGTCATTTTGCAAATGTTTACAAAGTCCGCCCAAAAAGAGGGCTCGCCGCCGCCACGATCTGGACCGCCAGACGAGCAGAGAGTCAAGGGTTACTGACCTACCTGCGACGATAAGACATGGTCCGCGGACACGCGGGGTTTCGCTTGGCCGCCCTGCAGCCTTCGCTTCCGCCGGGCGCAAAACCCGCGCCGAGCCTCACCAAATGAACCCAAGGTTCCAGGGGAAACCCTAAGCGGCGGGCCGAACGCGATAGATCTTTAAGGTCGCCTTGGGCGCGGAAAGGGCTTGCAACCACGGCGGGGTCTGGCCCGCTCGAAGGTGGTCGCCAAAACTGCCCTTGTCGACCGACATCGGGTAAGGCGGACAATCGACGACATAGGTAACGCCCATCGAGCGCATGCGAGCTTCGGCCAAGACTGGCGGAGCATTGAGGGCGTTGTGGGCGGCGAGAATACGCGAGGCTAATCGATGGTACGGCGCGGCGATCGTGGCGTGAGGCGTAAAGGCCAGGACGAATGCTCCCAAGTCTTCCTCCGAGAGTACGACCCCCTTGGGAAGAACGGCGAGCGCGGTGTAAGCGCGCTGGCCAAAGCAAGCCGCGCGCGCCGGCGCCAAAGTGTCGTGCCCGGCTTTTTGCTTGAGCCCGATCGCCCAGGCGGTGGCCATGCCAAAGGCCAATGGCGAGAAAACCGTCGCCAAAACCACGCTAGGCACCATCAGGTCACGCAATCTGCGCGCGGCGATCCAGCTGAGAGCCGCGCCCAGGACCGGCGTGCCGATCCAGAATACGTAATCCTGCATCCGCCATGCGAAGAAGCCGATAATCGTCGCTACGACCAAGCAGCCTACCGCCATCAGATGTTCAGTCTGCAGCGCGGGGCGCTGGCGCAGTAATAAGTAGACGGCGGCGGCCAGGGCCATCACGCTCATGAAACCCGCCGTCAGAGCCCCTCCGCGCTCGATCTTGAAAATATAGGTGAGGGGCTGAGTTTCTAAAATGTGGTCGAACCAAATTGGCCGCACCGCTGGATCGAGTTGCGCGAACGGGCCGTGCAGGCAGACGGGATATAGAGCCAGATAAACGCCGGCGGCGGCGCCGGCGACCAGCAACAGCATAACAACGCGCAACCCAGCCGACGATTTCGCCGCCGCCGCCGCCGTGAGCGCCAAGCCCGCGCCGGCGACCACGAGCGCCGCCGTCAGATTGAGCGCGAGGGCGTCGCAAAACGATAAGGACCACCGTTGCGGCGGAGTCTGGATCAGGAACAGCGCCGCCCCGGCCCCGGCGAGGGCCAATCCGTAAGCGGCGGCGGCGCCGGCGGCCTTACGGTCCCGCGCCAAAGCCAAGCCGTAGCCCGCGCCGATCACCGCATGGAGGAGAAGCGCTTCCAGCCCGATCGCTAAACCCACCGCCGACGCCACACCGCCGATGGCCGCCCAGCGTATCTTATCCTTGGCCGCCAGCGCGCAGGCGAAGGCGATTACGGTCATGGTGATCTGGATATTGTGATGGTCGATCCGCCCGGGAAGAAATTGCCTGTAGAGGATTGGATCGGCCAGTAGGGCGACCGTCAGCAGAGTCGACGAACGTCCGCCCAGACCGCGGGCCGCTAGCAAGGCGGCGCCGATGGCCGGGAAGACCCACATCAGCGGCCAAAAAAAACGCATCGCCAATTCCGCGGTCGTCGGCGTGAGAAACAGACGTAGGACGCTTTCGAACCCGGCCAAAGCGCCGTCCAACAGCCGCGACCAATGCATAAAAGTTCCCAGCGGCGGTCCCATTCGGCTGAGCCATTGGTCGTACCAGCCGCGGCCGGCCAGCATGTCGCGCACCAAAACCAAGCGTGTCGCATCGTCGGTGTCGCCCAAATGTCCGATTAAATGGGTGTTCCACGACAAGCGCAGACATATCGCCAGCCCAAACACCAAGGTTACGGCCAGCAGTTGTCGGGTCGCCCGCCAATCGGGCGACGGCGACAGAGTCATTCCGTGAAAAACATACGGCGCGGGCGACGGCTCGGCGGCACGTTCGGCTTGCGCACCGGGAGAATCGTTGAACTTCGACAAAGCCTACCCCATAGGACCCCAGTGTGACCGGCCTTATCGGCGATGGTCATCAAGGAAACCTTAAGGGTCCTCCACCCTATAAGGGGGCGGGGTCAAGCGCGACATGAATCCACCAGTAGACAATCTGATCATCGGCGC
>JANXWN010000042.1 GCA_025351125.1 Caulobacteraceae bacterium
GCGGCGGCGCGACCGATGCCGCGCGTGGCGCCGGTCACCAAGGCGATGCGTCCGTCCAGCGGGGGAGGGGCTTGGGGCACGGGGTATTTAGCCCGCCTCGAGAGGGCGCGAGGCATAACGCGCCGCAATCGCCGCGCAGGCCATCAATTGGATTTGATGAAAAATCATCAGCGGCAGAACCATCAGACCGACACTGGCGGCGGGAAAGAATATTCCCGCCATCGGCACGCCGGAGGCGAGGCTTTTCTTGGAACCGCAAAACACGATGGTAATTTCGTCGGCTTTGGTAAAGCCGAGCAGGCGCGCGGCGCCGACGGTGGCGACCAGCGCGGCGGCCAATAGCGCCACGCATATCAGTCCCAAGACGACGATCTGATTGAGCGACACCTGCCGCCAAAGGCCTTGCGCCACAGCCGCGCTGAAAGCGCCGTAAACCACCAGCAGGATCGAGCCGCGATCGACCCACCCGACGACTTTCGCATGTCGCGTGATCCAGTCGCCGATCCATTGACGGGCGATTTGTCCGACGACGAAGGGCGCCAGCAATTGCAGCATGATCGACTGCAATTCTGCGTAGGAAAATTGCCCGCCCCGCGCCCCCATCAGCGCGGCGACCAGTAGCGGTGTCAGAAAAATGCCGAGCAAATTCGACGCCGAAGCGGCACACACCGCGGCGGCCACATTGCCGCGCGCTACCGCCGTGAACGCGATCGACGATTGCACCGTCGAAGGCAGACAGCACAAGAACAATAGTCCCGCGGTCAGCGATCCGGGCAGGACCGCCTCAGGGAGGGCGCGGGCGATCAGGCCGAAAACCGGAAACAGAACGAAGGTCGCCGCCACGACCGTCAGGTGCAGCCGCCAATGCGTCAGGCCGGCGATCACCGCTTGGCGCGACAGCTTGGCGCCGTGTAAAAAGAACAGCAGGGCTATGGCGAATTTGGTGAAAATCCCAAAACCGGTGGCCACCGGCCCGCGTACGGGCGCCACGGTCGCGAGAAGCATCATCCCCAAGATCAACAGAACATAGGGATCAGGCGTAAATCGCCTCACGCATCCACCAGAAAGGACAATTGGCGCTCGACCACCTCCTTGCGCTCCTCGACCATTTCGCGGTCCAACAACCGCGTGGGGTATTCGCCGGTGAAATAGTGGTCGGTAAATTGCGGGTGGGCCGGATTGCGCGGTCCCGCGCCCATCGCCCAATACAGCCCGTCAACGGAAAGGAAGCCAAGGCTATCGACCTCCAGCAAGGCCGCCATTTCCTCCAGGGTGTGCGTCGCGGCCAAGAGTTGATCGCGGTCGGGCATATCGATGCCGTAGAAATCCGGCCATTTGATCGGCGGGGAGGCCGAGCGCAAATGAACTTCCTTGGCCCCCGCCTCCCGCACCATCCGCACGACCCGCACCGAATTTGTGCCCCGCACGATGGAATCGTCGATCAACATCACCCGCTTGCCGGTGAGGACCGCGCGGTTGGGGCTCAGTTTCATCCGCACGCCCAATTCGCGTGCGCCTTGCGTGGGTTGAATGAAGGTGCGGCCGACGAAATGGTTACGGATGATACCCATCTCGAAGGGCAGGCCGCTGGCTTGGGCGTAACCGAGCGCCGCCGGCACGCCCGAATCGGGCACCGGGACGACCACATCCACCGCGATGCCGCTTTCTTCGGCCAAGCGGCGGCCTAAACGTTTGCGGACCTCATAGACCGATCGGCCGTTGACCACGCTGTCGGGCATGGCGAAATAGACGTATTCGAACACGCACGGTCTGGCTCGCGCGACCGGGAAAGGTCGTAAAGACTCGACCCTGTCACGCGATATCACCACCATCTCGCCGTGCTCGACATCGCGTACGAACCGCGCCCCGACCATATCGAGGGCGCGCGTTTCGGAAGCCAACACCGGCTTGCCGTTGAAATCACCCAGCACCAGAGGGCGAATGCCCAGCGGGTCGCGTACGCCAATCAGTTTTTTGTTGGTCAAGGCGACGAGCGCGTAGCCGCCTTCGACTTGGCTGAGGGCGTCGATAAACCTATCGACCACGCGAGCTTTTCGCGAGCGGGCGATGAGGTGCAAAATCACTTCCGAATCCGATGTCGACTGAAAAATCGCGCCGTCCGCGACCAATCTTTCGCGCAGACAGAGGAAATTGGTCAGATTGCCGTTATGGGCGATGGCGACGCCGCCCGCCGCGAGATCGGCGAACATCGGTTGACCATTGCGCAGAAAACTACCGCCGGCCGTCGAATAGCGGGTGTGTCCGATCGCCGCGCGGCCCGGCAGGCGCGACACGAGATCGGCGCCCGAAAAGGCGTCGGCGACATGGCCCAAATGGCGTTCGGTGTGGAAACCCTGACCGTCGAAAGCGGCGATGCCGCAGGCTTCCTGACCACGGTGTTGCAGAGCATGCAGGCCAAGGGCGACGGAGGCGACGGCGTCCGGGGTATCGAAGATACCGAACACCCCGCATTCCAAACGAAGGCCGTCTCGCGCTTGCGGGGGATCAAAGAAGGAGGCGACGCCCGTCGCATCGGGAGTGAACAAGGTCACCGCGTGGTCTCCGTCGCGTGGTCGGGGGAATGGGATCGAGAAGCTTCGGTTGTCGAGGAGTCGGACGCGGCTTTAAGCGCCATCGGCCAAGCGTTTTGCGCCAGTTTGGAACTCGCAGGCGCGAAGGCCTTTAGTTCTCGTCCGGCGGCCTGGGCGAGTGGATAAGTTTTCGCGCCCGTCATCCAACCGGGCATCCGGTCCGACGCCGTCGCGGCGGTAACGAGCAAGGTCAGCCCCCCGATAACCACTATTCCCCGCATTAAGCCAATCCCCAACCCGAGGATGCGATCAAGTCCGGATAAACCGGTTTGACGCACACCACGCGCCAAACGCCCGCCGATCAGCCGCAAAAGCAGATAGATGACGATAAATACCACCAATACCGCCACCGAATCCGCCATCCAGCCGGTATGAATCGCCAAGCGGGCGATCGGCCCGGTCAACCTCAAGCTGAACACCGCGAAGGCGGCGGCGACCACGAAGGCCACGACCGTGGTCACTTCCCGCGTCGCCCCCCTCACAAACCCTATCAGGCCCGAAACCAGCAAAACCCCCAGAACGATGTCGTCGAACAGGCTCACCGTGCGATCAATCCCAGGCCTGATCGCCGATTCGACGAACCGCGTCGGCCAGACGCGTGACATTTGTGACCGCGACGCCGCCGCCGTCGGTCGCGCCGGACGCCAAAGCGCGCGAAAAACCGAGCTTGGCGGCTTCCTTTAAGCGAATTTCCGTTCGGCTCACCGGGCGGATGTCTCCAGACAGGCTGATTTCGCCAAACACCACGCAGGCTTGCGGTAGGGCGCAGTCGAGCGCCGACGACGCCAAAGCGGCGGCGGCGGCCAGATCCGCCGCCGGCTCGCTGATCCGCAAACCGCCGGCGACGTTTAGATAGACATCCCGAGAGGCGAAACCAAGTCCGCATCGCGCTTCCAGCACCGCCATCACCATGGCCAACCGTCCGGCGTCCCATCCGACCACGGTCCGACGGGGCGTGCCGTACACCGACGGCGCCACCAAAGCTTGGAATTCCACCAAGACGGGGCGCGAGCCCTCGATGCCGGCAAATACCGCCGCGCCCGCCGCCCGCTCGCCACCTTGGTTGAGAAAAAGCGACGAGGGATTCTTGACCTCCGCCAGACCGCTGTCGCCCATTTCAAACACGCCGATCTCATCGGTGGCGCCGAACCGATTCTTGGCGCCGCGCAAGATACGGAACGGATAACCACGCTCTCCCTCGAAGGCGAGCACGGCGTCGACCATGTGCTCCACCACGCGCGGGCCGGCGATCTGACCGTCTTTGGTGACGTGGCCGACAAGGATGATCGCGATTCCTCGTTTTTTCGCCAAACGCACCAGCTCACCGGCGCAAGCGCGCACTTGCGTGACCGAGCCTGGACCCGCCTCGTGCGCATCGCTCCACAGAGTCTGCACCGAATCGATCACCACCAGATCGAAACGCTCGCGTTTGAGGCCGTCGACGATGTCGCGAAGCGAGGTTTCCGCCGCCAATTGCACCGGCGTGGCGCCCAAACCCATCCGATGGGCGCGGGCGCGGATTTGTTCGGTGGCTTCTTCGCCGGAAATGTAAGCGCAGCGCGCGCCCCGCTTGGTCGCCTCGCCGCAGACTTGTAATAACAAGGTGGATTTGCCGACCCCCGGATCGCCGGCCAACAAGATCGCCGATCCCGGAACTACGCCGCCGCCACACACACGGTCGAACTCGTCGACGCCCGTCGCGATACGCAGGGACGGCGGCGATAAGCTTTCCAGCCCCTCGAACGCCAAGCCCCGACTTCGCGCCCCTCGCGTCGGCGCCAAGCCGCCGGGGCGGACTTGGCCTTCCTCCACCAGGGTATTCCAGGCGCCGCATGCCGCGCATTGACCCGCCCACTTGGGGTGAGTCGCGCCGCAGGACTGGCAGGCGTAGATCGCACCGTCGCGGGCCATGTCGTTCCGATTCGCCGCTGGGACCGTCAGTCTACCGCGCCCGTACTGTTTTGGGGCAATATTTCAACGGAAGAAGGCCCCGCGTCGGGAATTTCAAATGCAGGACTGCGGCAAAAATCGAGTCCCGTAGCCCCACAAACCGCGTCATCACCGGGCGCAAGTCCCGGTGACCCACTTCGCACGATACCGCATTGGCCGCGCGGGCGCGGCCACACCGGCGGCTCGCCCAATGGCCGGCACTGCCGGTCGGCCATGACGGCGGAGAGGGGGGGGGACCGTGAAACCGGACACGCGGAAAGAGAGTCGGCATCAATGCGCGTTATTATACCGCCATCGAGGGCGAACGTCCGCCTCCCGCCTCAAATTCGCTTAAAACCGGGGTTGGTGACCATGATCCAAAGGGTCACCGCCTTCCCATTATCCGGGACGGGACCAGGCCAATCAAGCGTCGGGTCGAGTCGTTTCAAACGCGGCTTCCAAGTCAACCGGCCGCCGCCTCGCCAAAAGGGATGACTTGCGCTAGCTTTGATTCGGTTTCGTGGTGAAACTGGAGGGAAAATCCATGTCAATATTAGAAAGTGGGCCGGCACGCGCGGGGCTGATGTCGCGCGTTCAGGGCATTTTGATGAAACCTGCGGCCGAGTGGGATGTAATCGACGGTGAAGCGGCAACGGTTCCGGGCCTGTTTACCGGCTACGCCTGCATTTTAGCGGCGATACCACCGATAGCCTTGGTCCTACAGCATCTGCTGTTCATCCATTGGACCATCATTCCCATCATCGTTATCGCCGCGGTCAGTTATGTCGCCTCTCTCGTCGGCGTTTATTTGATGGGGATGATCATCGACGCCTTGGCGCCCAGCTTCGACGGCCAGAAAAACCAAGTCCAAGCCATGAAGCTGGCGGTGTATCCGTATACAGCGGCGTGGGTCGCCGGGGCTCTCAACATCGTTCCGATCCTAGGCGTCTTGGCGATCATCGCCGCCTTTTACGGGCTGTATATCCTTTATCTAGGATTGCCGAAGCTGATGAAGTGCCCGACCGAAAAGACGATGGGCTATTTCGTCGTCTCGATCGTTGTCGCCATCGTGGTTAATGCGGTGATCGGGATGGTCATCGCCTCAATTACAGCGATGATGATGGTCGGCGCGATTGCCGGCGGCGCGGCGGCTTTCGGTGGTTTCCCGCACTGACACTGCCGCAAGACCTCACCGAGGCTCGTAGCGCCCTTCGCGGGCGAGGTTGCTGAACTTGGTGAGGTCTTCGTTGAAATGCAGGCGCACCACGCCGATCGGACCGTGGCGCTGCTTGCCGATAATGATCTCGGCCAGGTTTTTGATCGGATCGAGCTTGTCTTGCCAAGCCAGGTGTTCGGCGCTGCCCTCGTTGGGCTCGGCGCGGCCGAGGTAATAGGCTTCGCGATAGATAAACATCACCACGTCCGCATCCTGTTCGATAGAGCCGGATTCTCGCAAATCGGCCAATTGCGGCTTTTTATCCTCGCGGTTTTCCACCTGCCGCGACAGCTGGGCGAGGGCGAGGACGGGCACGGACAACTCCTTCGCTAAGGCCTTAAGCCCCTGCGTCACCTGGGTGACCTCCTGGACGCGGTTGTCGGTTCGCGACGAATCGCCGACGGTCACCAACTGCAGATAGTCGACCACGATCAGATCCAGACCACTGGTGCGTTTGAGCCGACGCGCGCGCGCCGCGAGTTTGGCGATGGAAATGCCGCCGGTATCGTCGATGTACAGAGGCGATTCCTGAATTTCCCGCGCCGCCTCGCTGATCCGGCCAAATTCGCTGACGGAAATCTCGCCCTTGCGAATCTTGTCGGACGGCACTTCGGTCACTTCCGCCAAAAGGCGCATCGCCAATTGCTCGGCGGACATTTCCAGCGAGAAAAAAGCCACGACTCCGCCGTCGACCGTCTTTTTCGAGCCGTCCGGCTGCGGCTCCCACGAATAGCGACGGGCCACGTTGAAGGCGATGTTGGCCGCCAGCGCGGTCTTGCCCATCGACGGTCGCGCGGCCAGGATAACCAGGTCGGAGCCGTGCAAGCCGCCGAGTTTTTGGTCCAAATCGACCAATCCGGTGGACAAGCCGGATAATCCGCCTTCACGTTTATAGGCCTCGGCAGCCATGTCCACTGCGCCGCGCAAGGCGTCGCTGAAATCCAAAAAGCCGTGCGACGCCGATCCGGTTTCCGCCAAACTGTAGAGTTTTTGTTCCGCCGCCTCGATCTGTTGACGCCCCCCCAGTTCGGGATCGCCGACCTGAGCGTCGGTGGATATCTCGCCGCCGATCCGGATAAGATCACGCCGCAGCGCCAGATCGTAGATCACGCGGGCGTAGTCGGGAGCGTGCGCGGCCGGTGGCGCGCGATCCACCAAATCGGCCAGATAACGCACACCGCCCAAGTCCTCGAACGCCGGATCGCGCGAGAGCTGTTCGGCGATCAGGATCGGCTCGGCCAATTGACCGCGGCGAATGTGACTTTGCACCGCGCCAAACAGTCGTCCGTGGAACGGTTCGAAAAAATGTGCGGGCTGAAAGTTATCGCTAAGACGCTCGAACGCGGCGTTGTCGTACAGCAGCACGCCGAGCAGGGCTTGTTCAGCCTCCAGATTGGCCGGGGCGTGGGCGATGTCCAACGTTTCGTTGGCCGGGCGAAGATCAAGCAGGGGAACGAGGGCCATCGGGCATTATAACCACCAGCGCCACAAAAAGGCGGCCGCTGATGGCCTTCGACGGCGCTTGCCCACAGACACTTGCCGGCCTGTGGATAAACAAGCCCCGATCAGCGACCGGGGCTTGTTCTCAAGGGGTTAATCGTCGCGACCAAAGCTTTCGTGGCTGCCGGCGCCGCCCTCGAGCATGTCGGCCGCGGCGGTGGCGTCGGTCGCCCGGTCTTCCTCGAACTGCGAAGCGATGACGTTTTCGCCGCGGGCTTGCCGTTCGGCCTCGTCTTTGCTGCGGGCGATGTTAATGTTGACCGTTACCGTCACTTCGGCATGCAAACGCACCTTGACCGCGTGGACGCCCAAAGCCTTGATCGGCTTGTCGAGCACGACCATCGCGCGGTCGATCTTGCCGCCTTCGGCGTTGACCGCGTCGGCGACGTCGCGACCGGTCACCGATCCGTACAGCTGGCCGGTGTCGCCGGCCTGACGGATCATCACATAGGACGTACCGTCGAGCGTTTCGCCGCTTTTGGCGGCGGCGGCGGCGGTTCTGGCGTTGCGCGCTTCGATCTCGGCGCGCTGAACGTCGAAGGCTTTCAGATTGGCGGAATTGGCGCGCAGGGCTTTTAATCGGGGCAACAGGAAGTTGCGGGCAAAGCCGTCTTTAACCGTGACGATATCGCCCAGGGCGCCGAGGCGCTCGACCCGTTCGAGGAGAATGACTTTCATGTTCAACGCCCCTTAATTGACGACATAAGGCAGCAGGGCGAGGAAGCGCGCGCGCTTGATCGCCTGGGCCAATTCGCGCTGCTTCAATGCCGAAACGGCGGTGATGCGCGAAGGCACGATCTTGCCGCGTTCAGAGATGTAACGCTGCAGCAGCTTGACATCTTTATAGTCGATTTTCGGCGCGCCGGCTCCGGAAAACGGGCAGACCTTGCGGCGACGCATGAAATTGCGTCGGCCGCCGCCGCCGGAGGATTCGGGAATGGTGGTTTCGTCGGTCATGGCACAGGCTCTCTTAGCTTTTCGTCTTAAACCGGGACGTCTTCGAAGCGGCGTTCGCGCTCACGGTCACGGCGCGCCAATACGGGCGACAGTTCCAGGTCCAGCGCATCCACACGTATCGTCAAATAGCGCAGCACGTCTTCGTTGATGGAAATCTGACGTTCCATTTCCTTGACAGCCGGCGCCGGGGCGTCGATGGCGAGCAGGGAATAGTGCCCCTTGCGGTTCTTTTTAATCCGATAGGTCAGATTGCGCAGGCCCCAATATTCGATCTTGGCGATATGACCGCCGAGGGATTCGATCAGGGCCTTGAGTTCTTCGTTGAGGGTCTCGGCCTGGACGGGCGAGATATCCTGACGCGCGATCAGCACGTGTTCGTAAGCGGGCATATAATCCTTCTTCCGCTGTGAAGGGCGGCGCTCCGGACGCTGGGAAGGGGCGTCTCGCAACGATGGCTCCGGTCATGGCGGCCGGGAGGCTCCCAGCCAGCGCCGTCCGATCGA
>JANXWN010000067.1 GCA_025351125.1 Caulobacteraceae bacterium
AACGCGTCATCGAAGGTTAAGGCCATCTTGGTCGACGGGGCCAAATCCGCCGAGCCGCCGATCAGCCACGGTATCGCCTGCGCTAGGGCGTTGAGCACCTTCCCGGACGCGTCGCGCGTCGCCATGCCCTTCGCATCGGCGGGGAAGTTCGTCAGTGCGCCCTCCCATCCCGCCGGCAAATCTCCGCGAAACAGCGTGCGCAGAGCGTCGGCCTCAACGGCGTGGGCTTGGCCATAAGCCGTCAGCGTTTCGTCCCACGCCGCGCGAAGTTTGCCGCCGCGCGCGCTGATGGCCGCGCTGAAGTGCTCGCGAACGCCATCGGGCACCAAAAATTGACTGTCGGTCGGCCAGCCATAGGCGGCCTTGGTGGCGGCGATTTCCGCGGCGCCGAACGCGTCGCTGTGTGCTTTGGACGTTCCCGCCCGCGCGGGCGAGCCATAACCGATGACGCTCTTGACTTGAATCAAGGTGGGCCGATCGGTCGTGGCCAGAAAGCCTTCGACCGCCGCGGCAAAGGCGTCGCAATCGTTGGCGTCGGCCACCACCTGCGTCGCCCAGCCGTAACTGGCGAACCGCGCGGCGATATCGTCGCTGACCGCCAGCGTTGTAGCGCCCTCGATGGTGATGCTGTTGTCGTCCCAAATCCAACATAGGTTAGAAAGCTTCAGATGCCCGGCCAGAGAGGCGGCCTCCGCGGATACGCCCTCCATCAAATCCCCATCGCTGCACAACGCATAAACGTTGTAGTCGAAGATCGTCGCGTCCAGGCGGTTGTAGCGCGCCGCCAGCCCTCGTTGCGACATCGCCATGCCGACGCTGTCGGCCGCGCCTTGACCGAGCGGGCCGGTGGTGGTCTCGACGCCGGTCGTTAGACCGTGCTCGGGATGTCCGGCGCACACGCTGTTTATTTGGCGAAAGCTCTTGATGTCGTCCAAACTGACGGCCGGCCGGTTCAGCGCGGCGCCGTGTTTATCGACCGCCTGAACGCCCGCCAGATGCAGCAGGCTGTACAGCAACATCGACGCGTGCCCGGCCGACAACACAAATCGATCTCGGTTCGGCCAGGCGGGGTTCGCCGGATCATAGCGAAGAAACCGGCTCCACAACGTATAACCCACCGGCGCCATGGCCATTGGCGCGCCGGGATGGCCCGATTTGGCCGCCTCCACCGCATCCAACGTCAGAGTGCGGATGGTGTTGATCGCAAGCTGATCGAGGCGGTCGGCGGTCATTGGCTGTAAGCTCCGCCACAAATGGCTTTGATGTAAGAGGGGTGGCGCCAAATACGCTTTACCGCCCCTCCGATGCAATGCGCGCCCGACCACGTGACGACGGAAAAAACTAATAAATCGCCGTTGGGAGGGAACCCAAATCGCCGCCGCGCATTTTGTATATGTCTCCTTAGCCGAAGGCTTCGCCCCCCCGACTGTAGGCGGGAGACATCGGGCCCGGTCTGAGCAAACGCTCAGCCGGGCCCATTCGTTTGGGGTTCGATTCCAGGGGCCGTCCTTGATAAGCTAAGTCTAGCAATGATCGCGCCCGCTATGGCTTGCGCGCCGCGGGCGTCAGGGTGCACGTCGTGCGCGATGCGCCAAGCGGGGTCTAGATTGACTTTGATGTAGGGCAGCCGCGCATCGTCCAAAATGCGTTTACGAAGAACCTTCTCGGGAGGGCTTTCCGAACCAAACTGCGGGATCACAATCAACGCGGTTGCGCCGCGTGCTTTGGCCAGCATCACACCGGCGGTCAATTCCGCTCGCGTTTTGGCGATCGTCCGGTCGATCGCCGCTTCGCTATGATACGGGATATAGAACCTCGCCAGATTTTCGAGCCGCCAGGATGATACGGCGGGACTCCAGATTTGGCCGGGGCCGAGACGCGGTCGATCGGTGTCCAGATCACGAAATACCAGGCCGGGAGAAAATAGGATCACCACGGCGGTCGGATGGGTGAAGCGCGGGGCTTCTTGCCGCAGTCGCATCAGGGTTTGATCATCGGCATAGCCGAACACCGCCAGGTTGGCGCTTTGTCGCCGCATGCCCGCCGCGACCAAAGCCGGTATGCTCTGCGCCCAGGGCAGGCCGAACCCGCACATGATCGATTCGCCGGCGAAGAGGATGGTCGGTCGCGTGGGATCGACAGGATGGTCCAAATCCGCAACGCGGTTGCCCCGCGCGTCAAAAGCATAAGCGATAGCGCGCCCGGCAACGATCGCACGGCCCACGCGCGAAGGAACGAACACCCAGCCTAGATGGGCGTCGCGACGGCGGAGGGGCTCCTGCTCGGGCGGAGCTTCTTCACGCGCTCGCGGATAGGCGAGGCGCAAAAGCATTTCGCTCGCACCCAATGCGAGGGTCATAGCCAGAATGATCCGCAATGCACCGCCCGCCGCATTTAGGGGTGACGCGACGGCGTTCAGCGCGCGACCGACAACAGGTCGCACGACGAAGATCAGGCCCCCCCCGATCAACACGACAGTCCAGCGGGCCACGGTTTGCCCTAAGACCAACTGATCACGCGTCAGGAAGAATATCGGCAGAAAGTGGCGGTCGAACCAGGGCTGGTTCGCGCACGCCGCCCCCACCCAGAGTGCGCCGCCGAGGCCGGCGGTCAGGAGCTCCGCAATCAGGCGAGCCGGTGCTAAAACCGGCGAGGCGGCGCCGCGGC
>JANXWN010000091.1 GCA_025351125.1 Caulobacteraceae bacterium
TGCGCGTGCGCGACGTCGGCCCCGGAATTGCGCGCGGCAATCTGGTGCGGCTGACCGAACGATTTTATCGGGTCGAGGGGCAAAAGGTGGATAGGTCGGGTACAGGTCTGGGTCTCGCCATCGTCAAACACATCATCAACCGTCATCGCGGCGGCCTGACGGTCGAAAGTACCGAGGGCGCCGGTTCGGTCTTCACCGCCTACGTTCCACAGATTCAGGGCCCCGCCTACGAGGGGCCGTCATCATTAGAGCAAGCTACCACGGCGTCTGCCTCGCCTTGACGCGCCGCGCCGCTTCGCGCGAAAGCCTAGGGCCATGAATATTTTGATCGTCGGCTCGGGTGGACGCGAACATGCCCTGGCCTGGAAAATATCCCGCTCCCCCCTACTCACCAGACTGGTGTGCGCACCGGGCAATCCGGGTATGGCGGCACTGGCCGAAACGCGCGCCGTCGGCGCCACGGATGTCGATGGACTGCTGGCGTTATCGGTCGAGATCAAGGCGGATCTGGTCGTCATCGGTCCTGAAACAGCGATCGAGGCCGGTGTCGCCGATCGTTTGGCCGAGGCGGGAATTCCCTGCTTCGGGCCAAACCGCAAGGCCGGACAATTGGAGTCGTCAAAAGCTTTTGCCAAAACCTTCGCCGCGCGGCACGGGCTGCCGAGCGGGCGGTTCGCCGTGTTCGAAACCGTGGGCCCCGCCGAACTCTATCTTAAGTCGCTGCAAGCTCCGTTCGTGATCAAGGCCGATGGCTTGGCCGCTGGCAAAGGCGTGGTCATCGCTCCGGATCGCGCCGTCGCGGTGGCGGCGATCGGCGATATCCTCGGGGGGCGCTTCGGTTCCGCGGGCGCGCGCGTGGTGATCGAAGAATTTCTCGAAGGCGAGATCGCTTCGCAATTTGCCTTTTGTGACGGGCGGACCCACCTCCTGTTCGGCGGCGCTCAAGATCATAAGCGCGCCTATGACAATGACGAAGGTCCCAACACAGGTGGAATGGGGGCTTACGCGCCGGCGCCGATTCTTTCGCCGACGATGGTGGCGCAAGCGGACCGCACGCTTATATCGCCCACATTTTCCGGCATCGCCGCCGAGGGCGCCCCGTATCGCGGCGTCCTGTTCTGCGAAATGATGGTCACGGCCGAGGGCCCCAAACTCGTCGAGTTCAATGTCCGGTTCGGCGATCCGGAGTGTCAGGTGCTGATGCTCAGGCTTGAAAGTGACCTGGTTCCCTACCTCCTGGCCGTCGCAACCGGAGGTTTGGCCGCCTTGCCCCCGCCGATATGGCGCGACGCGGCGGCGATCTGCGTCGTTCTGGCTGCCGAAGGCTATCCAGGAACCCCAACGACCGGCGTTGAAATTACCGGCCTGGACGCCGACTTCGGGGCTGACGTCGTGGTATTCCACGCAAGCACGACGCGACGCGACGACGGCGCTTTAATCTCATCCGGTGGTCGGGTGTTAAACGTCTGCGCACTCGCGCCCACCCTCGCCGAGGCGCGCGGGCGCGCCTATGCCGCCATCGATCGTATCGAATTTCCGGGCGGGTTTTGCCGGCGCGATATCGGCGCGCGGGCCATGGCGGTTTAAAGAGCGTCAACGATATGGCACGCTCGCCGCGCGGCGCAATCGGCGTCTTGCGCCATCCAATCTCGACGTTGATGAGCCTCGACGCTCAGGCCTTCGGCGGGGACACACCGCATCGGTAAAACCGGCTCGTTGCGGGACGAGCGACCCCGCCGCCACCACGCGCGGCTTGCGGCGCCGCATCATTCGTCAGACACTGCGGTTTCATCAATCAGCGGACGATCTAGGGAGCGAACATGGCGCCAGAAGAACTCACCCTCGAGCAAACCCGCGAAGCTGACAACACCGGGGTCATGGCGGTCGCCGACGCCCACCGTTTCGACGAAGCGGCGCTGGCGGACTGGATGACGAAGCATGTCGAGGGCTACGCCGGACCGGTGGAGGTTCGCCAGTTTAAAGGGGGGCAATCGAACCCCACCTATCAGCTGGTCACGCCGCGCAAAAACTATGTCCTGCGCCGCAAACCGCCGGGCAAGCTATTGCCCTCGGCGCACGCCGTCGATCGCGAGTTCAAGGTCATTTCCGCGCTTTTTCCCACCGGCTTTCCAGTCCCAAAACCCTTTGGTCTTTGTGAAGACGACGGCGTCATCGGCACGGCGTTTTACGTCATGGATATGGTCGAAGGCCGAGTGTTGTGGGATCAGTCCCTACCAGATTACGCGCCGGCCGAGCGTCACGCTCTGCATATGGCGGCGGTGCGCACGCTGGCGGCTCTGCACAACACCGACTATCGCGCCGTCGGGCTGGAGGATTTCGGTCGTCCCGGCAACTATATGATGCGGCAGATCAACCGCTGGACCAAGCAATACAAAGCTTCCGAAACCCAGCACTTGGACACCATGGAAAGCCTTATCGATTGGTTGCCGAAGTCGGCGCCGGCCGACGACGAAACCGCCATCGTTCACGCCGACTATCGGCTGGACAATATGGTCATGCACCCGACCGAGCCGCGGGTCGTGGCAGTGCTGGATTGGGAGCTGTCGACGCTCGGTAACCCCTTAGCCGATTTCACCTATGTTCTGATGCAATGGGTCAATGGCACGATTTCGACCATTCCGGACCTGAAGGCGCATGGCATTCCGACGATGGAGGAATACATCGCGGAGTATTGTGCTTTGACCGGGCGGAGCGAGATCGCCGACCTTAATTGGTTTTTCGCCTACAACGCCTTTCGCCTCGCGGGCATTTGCCAAGGCATAGTCGGGCGGATTCGCGACGGTACGGCGAAGAGTTCCCAGGCTTCGGCGATGGAGGAGCGCGTGCCCCTGCTCGCGCAATCGGCGTGGGAGTTTGCGCGCAAAGCAGGCGCATAACGCGGCGGTGGCCGTGTTCAGCTCGATGTAAACTCGGTAAGGGGTGCGATAACCTGGCAGGCGTGGCTGATGAGCGCCGCCAGGGCTGCCGCGTCGTCAAACTCTACCCTAACCGGCCATGCGACCACACGGTCACGCCAAGCCGCCGATAGCCGCACCCAATCCTTTTCCGTGGTAATCAGACCCGCGCCAAACGCCTCGGCGCGCTGGCCGAGAAAGCGCAGGGTTGTTTCGCTTATGGCGGCGTGGTCGGCCAGGGGGGTGAAGTCGACCAAGTCGCACCCGGCGGCTTTTAACGCACGCTCCAATTTCCACGGTTTGGCAATGCCGGCGAAACCAATTTGTGGGCCGGCGGGCGGCTGTTCGGTGTTTGCCAATCGAGCGACGAAGACAGGTTTGACATCCAATAGGCCCACGAGATCA
Source organism: Caulobacteraceae bacterium (assembly GCA_025351125.1). GTDB lineage: Bacteria > Pseudomonadota > Alphaproteobacteria > Caulobacterales > Caulobacteraceae > Acaudatibacter. Next base: position 3,321 of record JANXWN010000091.1, read on the forward strand.
GGGTCCGGGCCACCGGCATCGGCCGGCAACAATATCACCGCCGCATCCGCCCGCCTCAGCCCGACTGCAAGGGGCTCGCGCATTGGGCCGGCAGGAAACACCGCGCCGTCGCCAAACGGCCATTCGTTGTCGCGGGTTTCACCGTCCACGACGATGAGCGAAAGATTTTTCAGCAGCGAGGGGTTTTGATGCCCGTCATCCATGACAATCATTTTGGCGCCGTCGGCGACGGCGGCCAGGGCGCCATCAACGCGGTTCATGGCAACCCAGGTCGGCGCGTGCGCGGCCATCATCAAAGCCTCGTCGCCCACGTCGATGGCGCGATGAATTACCGGATTGACCCGTACTGGCCCTTTGAGGCGCCCGCCGTAACCCCGCGACAGAATATGCGGACTGCACCCGTCCTGTAACATTCGCGCGGCTAGAGCTAAAACGACGGGCGTCTTTCCTGACCCGCCAACAGTAAGATTGCCGACGCAGATGACGGGAACACCGCAATCGCAAGGTCGAGCGCGCCTGAGGCGCCGCGCCGTAATCCACGTCCAAACCAACGACGCCGGGGTTAAAAGAGCGCGGATGATCGGCATGTACCGGCGGTCGCGCAAATACCACCAGCGAGGCGTACGCGGTTTCATGGCGGCGCCAAGGCAATGATGCGGCTTAGCGCATCGTTCGCCTGCAGGTCGCGGGCCGCGACGAAATCCCGGGCCAAATTGGCCGATCGACGCTCGTCGGAAAATAGGGCGCCGGTCAAATCGGCCGATTTTACGAGGCGAGTCGCTCCGA
>JANXWN010000212.1 GCA_025351125.1 Caulobacteraceae bacterium
TCCAATATTTTCGCGGTTTCCGACGGCGTGAACCCCTCCATGGCGGTCAGCAGAAAGGCCTGGCGCGAACGTGGCGCAATTCGCCCCAAGCGAAGGTCGGCGGCGGCCTCCGGCGAGCGTGCGACGGCCTCCGCGCCAGCCGGGGCATCCGCGCCGCATACGACGTGAAACATGCGATACAGCGCTAAGCGCGGCGAAAGTTCGTCGCCGAACGCGACCTTGGCTGCGTCGCCTTGGCTGATCGTCTGCAAGGTTAAGCGCACACACTGATCGCCCCGCACCGCATCGCCGGTCACCGCGCGCGCGTACCGACGCATATAGGGCAGATGCTGCGCCAACTTCGCGACCAAACTCATGTCGTCTCCGAGACGTGGCGCGGCGGTACGCCCCGATTGTGTGTCCGCGCCACGCCTTACCATGAATGTGAGGCTCGACCTTGAGTTCCTTGTGGGACTATTGTTCAATTTATCGTTTGCTGCCGCCGGGCTTTTTGGAACCCAACGGTTCGAGGTGACGTCTGCGCCTTTTGTGGGGCGAACAACCAGAGGAAATGACCGGTTTTGCCGCGTTCGCCTACTGATCTTAAGATTGTGCCTGTCGCGGATTCGGTCGGCCGCGCCGCGGCCCTAAGCGAATCGCGCCTGCGGCAACAGGCCATTGGGTCGCGCCTGCGGGAATTGTTCGATGAGGTGGTCAACGAGCCTGTACCCGAGGAGTTTTTGGCCATTCTGCGCCGCGCCGACGCGCGCGATGCCGCTGGCGATCAATGACAGGGCCGCGCGTTCCGCCGCACGACCCCGCGCGTGATCGCGATTTTAAACACGATCTCGTCGCCCTGATCCCGCAACTACGCGCCTTTGCCCGAACACTGACGGGCGACGCCGCCGCCGCCGACGACCTGGCGCAAGACGCGATGATGAAGGCGTGGGACGCGCGCGCCGGATACGCCATGGGCACCAACATGAAGGCGTGGACCTTCATGATTTTGCGCAATCAGTTCTACTCCGACAAACGCCGCTCGTGGCGGTTGACGCACTTGGACCAAGAGGCGGCGGAACGCACGTTGACGGCGACCGATGATCCCGCCGCCCCGGTGGCGTTGGATGAGGTGCGATTAGCCCTGGCCATGCTGCCAATGGAACAGCGCGAAGCCCTTGTGCTGATTGGGGCGGGCGGGTTTTCCTACGAGGACGCCGCCGAAATTTGCGGCTGCGCGGTCGGGACCGTCAAAAGCCGTGTCAGCCGTGCACGCCGCTCTTTGCAAGCCATCCTGGATCACGGAGCGTATGACCGCGACGGCGCGGCGGCGGGCGCGGCGATGACGACTTTGTTGGCCGATGCGGAGCGACTGAGCCGACGGCCGTGACCGCCAACCCGCTCAACGAGGTTTGGCGACGCACGACAATCCGGGTCCGATTAGGATTGGTTCTGGCGGCGGCCCTGGCGCCGGTTTTGCTCCTCTCGACGGCCCAGTCGGCCCTGACGTTTCAACATGAATTGCAGATGCAACGTTCCGCTCTGGTCGGCGCCGCCGAGCGCAGCGCCGCCACAGTCAACGCCCGCATGGCCGCCGCCGAGGTCTTACTGCAGACACTGGCGCCCGAATCGATCGGCTTCCAGTGTGCGCCGCGTCTGCAAGACGTCATGGCTCGCGTGCCCGGCTACGCGAATTTGATCCGCTTCGATGCGATCGGCCGGGTCGCCTGCGCCGCCGCGGGGGCGCCGGCCGACCCCGACCGCCGAAACCGACCGTGGTTTGCGGCCTTGGCGGCCGGGACGCCGCGCGTGGTCACGAGCGATACCGGCGGCGTGCCGTACGCCAGGGAGCCCGCGCTTTTGGCCGGTGTGCGGGCGCAAGACGCCGACGGTCGCTTCACCGGCGCCTTGACCGCTGTTATCACTCTGTCAAGCCTGCGGCCGACGCGGCTTGACCATTCGCTGCCGCCTCAATCCGATGTCGCGATCACCGACGCGAACGGGCAGTATTTATCCAGCACCGCCCTGAGCGCTTTCCCCGGCAGTCTGAAGCTCCGTCTCGGTGGTCGCACGCCGACGACGGTTCCCTATTGGTTCGACAAGGACCGCTCCGGATTGCCGCGCGTGTTTGTATCGGCGCCCCTGATCGGGACGCACTACCTGGTGCTTTCGGCGCCGTCGCAGGGATTAGCCAACTGGCTGTGGCTCAATCCAATCTCGGCCTTGGCATTGCCCATCCTCGCTTTCACCCTGACGCTGGCCGCGGTTTGGACCGTGGCTGACCGTGGCATGGTGCGCTGGATCGCCTATATGCGCCGGATCGCCGCCATCTACGCGCGGGGACGATACAGCGTTCACCCCGCGCGGGCGCGGGCTGCGGCGCCCGAAATTCGAGATTTGGCCGAGGCCTTGGGCGTGATGGCCGGCGCGCTCGCGGCGCGGGACGCCTCGCTCAAAACCATGCTGGCGCAAAAAGACATGCTGATGCGGGAGATCCACCACCGGGTTCGCAATAATTTGCAGGTGATTTCCTCCCTGCTCAGCCTGCAACAGCGCGCCCTCACCGATCCGGCGGCCCGGGCGGCCGTGTCTGACACACGCCAACGCATTTCCGCCTTGGCGTTAATTTACCGCGCCCTTTATCAAGGCGAGGACCTACAGCACGTCGATCTCAGCGAATTTCTCGAGGAGTTGATCGCCCAGTTGGTCGTATCCGACGCCGGCGTCGGAGCAACAGTAAAGACCAGCTTGACCTTGCAGCCCCTGGCGTTAGATCCGGATCGATTGGCTCCCCTGGCTTTGTTCGCAGTCGAAGCGATTTCGAATGCCAAAAAACACGGGCTCGACGAAGACGGCGGCTTCATTAACGTCGCGCTGATAGCGACTGACGGGTGGGCGCGCCTGGACATTACCGACAGCGGCAAGAACGCGGATACGCTGGCGGGCGCGGGGGTGGGACGAACTTTGATGAAGGGATTCGCCCGGCAATTACGCGGCGAGGCGACTTTCAGTTCCAATCTTGACGGCGGATCAACCACTTGTTTGAGGTTTCCGATACGCGAGCCCGATGTTGCCACCGCGTCCCCGCTGAGCTAGGAACCATCAACTTGCCGCCGCGTTGTTGAACCGGCGGTTTTCGCCAGTTTCGGAGACGATGATCCCCATGCGCACTTTTATCATTTTGGCCGTCCTTGTCGCGGGCCTTACGACCACCGCCTGCAACACCGTTTCGGGCGCCGGCAAGGACGTCTCGTCCGCCGGGCACGCGGTGACCGATACGGCCAACGACGCCAAGGGCAAATAAGCTCTTTTCCCCCGTCGTCCTCGTGGCGGCGGGGAACGCGCGCTCACGCCAGTCGGCCGGCGTTAGCGGGCTTTAGCATCACAGCCGATTTGCTTGTCGGGCATCGGGGAATGCTGGTTGCCCAAAAGCTCCCGCT
>JANXWN010000215.1 GCA_025351125.1 Caulobacteraceae bacterium
GCGCGGCGCTCGGCGCGAAGGGCCGCTTTCATAAACTAGCGCCGGTGATCGATTCGACTTTCGATATTCCGCTGATGACCCGCATTGCCGTCGGCGCGCCGTGGTCGACGCTGGCCGAAGCCGACCGCGCAGGGTTGATCAAAGGCTTCGCCCGTCTTTCGGCGGCCAGCTATGCGCACAATTTCGACGCCTTCGCGGGCGAGAAATTCACGATCGAGTCTAAGGTCGATACCCGGGGTCCGGACAAAATCGTACAGTCGCATATTGTGCCGACCCACGGCGCGCCGACGGCTCTGACCTATCGGATGCGTCAGGGCGCCGACGGCTGGAAAATCGTCGATGTTTACTACGGCGCGATCAGCCAGCTGGCCACGCGCCACTCCGATTTCGCCGCTCCACTGGCTTCCGGCGGCGCCAGGGGCTTGATCGCGCACCTGGACGTCTTGAGCGAAAAGCTGTTGAAGTAGGCTGTCCAAAACAGGGGAGCGACGGACTATGGCGATTTCACTCTATGACGCGACGGTCGCCAGTTTTGCGCAATCGCTGAACGCGGCGGTCGGATTTTTGGATAAAGGCTTGGCCCACTTCACGGCCAACGGCGTCGATCTCAAAGAGGTGGTCGATACCCGTCTTTTTCCCAACATGCTGCCGTTTACGTTCCAGGTGCTATCGATCGCCCACCACACCGCTGGGGCCGTCGCCGGCGTCAGGAAGGGCATGTTTTCACCCGACGCCACCTTGCCGTCCCTGACCTATCAAGATTTGCAAAAAGTCGTCGCCGACGCGGCGGCGGAGATCGCCGCCTGTACACCCGACGAAATCAACGCCCTCGAAGGCAAGGACGTGTTGTTTGCGTTTGGCGAAATGAAAATGCCGTTCACGGCGGAAGGTTTTTTGTTGTCGTTCTCCCTGCCCAATCTGCATTTCCACGCCACCACCGCCTATGACATTCTACGGATCAAAGGCGTGCCTCTGGGCAAGCGCGACTATATGGGCCGTCCGCGTCTGAAAGCTTAGGGAGGCCCCTACCGCTCGGCCGACGCCCCTCACTGCATTCCTTGGGGCGACGGCTCTGTCTTTCACGGAGATGGACTAGCGCGTTGCGCCAGCCCTGCCGCGATCTCGGCATTAAACGCCGCTACCGCCTCAGCCGGGCCGCCAGGATGGTTCCACACCCCCGCCGACACCGCCAAGAAGTCCGCGCCCGCCGCCGCCAGGACGCGAGCGCGGTCGACCGTGATTCCGCCGATGGCGACGCACGGGATCAACATGGTGTCCTGCCAGATGGTCAGAATCTCGCGATCGGGGCGATGGCTCGTCGCCTTGGTCTCGGTGGAAAAAAACGCCCCGAAGGCCACGTAATCGGCCCCGCCTTCGGCCGCGTCCATCGCCAGATGACGGCTGTCATGGCACGTGACGCCGATGATGCGATCGGAACCGATGATACGGCGCGCTTCGGCCAAGCTTGCGTCCATTTGGCCGATATGCACGCCGTCGCAATCAAGGCGGGCGGCCAGATCGGGGCGATCGTTCAGGATCAGGGACACGCCGTGCGCGCGGCAAAGCGGCGAGATTGCATGCACCGCGGCTTCGATATGGGCGTCAGGCGCGTCTTTTTGGCGCACCTGCAAAGCGCCGACATCGCCGGCGGCCAAGGCGTTTTTTAGCGTGGCGGTGAAACCGGCGATATCGTCGATGATGGGCGGGGTGATCAGATAGAGGCGGCATAGAGGAGGGCTCATCGCCAGTCTTCCCCCGCGTGTTCGTTTAACCGCGGCGCCCGCGAATCGATCTTCGCCGGTTCGTCGCGGAACTTGAGCGGCGTGCCGACGATTTCGGAACCCTCGGCGTCGAACATCAGCATGTCGCGGTCGCCCATCACCGGATCATCGAAACCCTCCTTCATGGTCCGTACCGGCGCCCAGCAAACATCGCGTCCGTCAAACCAAGCCTCCCATTGCGCGCGGCTACGGGCCAGAAACGTCTCGCGGAAAAAATCGCGCAACGGATATTGGCCCGGGCCGGGGGGCAGCTCGGCGTAGGGCAACAGATCGAGGCGACCCAATGCCGCCAACAAATTGCGCGCGAACTTTGTCTCCGAACCGCCCAAAACCAGCCATTGACCGTCCGCCGTTTCGTAAATCGCGTTCATCGCCTGACCGCCGCCGATCCGTTCGTGTTTGGGGACGTGCGGCGCGCCGTCGGCGAAAATCTTCGAGGTGACGTTAGGCGTCCACGCCAGCAGGCTGTCATACATCGAGACATCCAGATAGTCGCCGCGCCCGGTTTCACGCGCGCGCAGCAACGCCATCAGAACGCCGCTCAGAGCCGTCAGCGAGGACAGGGCGTCGGAGGCCACGAGGCCCGGCGGCGCGGGCTTGCCGTCGAAACCTTCCGTGAGGGCGACGGTTCCCGCCAGCGCCTGCACCGCCAAATCGTGCGCCGGACGCAGGCGATAGCGGCCGGTCTGTCCAAAGGCGCTAATCGAACAATAGACAACTTTCGGATTGATGGCGGCGACAGCCTCATAGCCAACGCCCAAGCGATCGACGACGCCGGGCCGAAAAGCCTCGACCAACACATCCGCATGGCGCGCCAAAGCCGAAAACGTCGCCAGACCATCGGCGGATTTCAAATCAAGCTGGATCGAACGCTTGCCGCGATGAGTGTTGCGAAACCAGACCGCCGCGCCATTTTTCACCCCGCCCAGGGCGCGGGTCGGTTCGCCGTCGCCCGCCGGTTCAATTTTGATCACATCCGCGCCGTGATCGGCCATCATCAGGGTCAGCATCGGCCCCGGCAGGTTCAGCGACAGGTCCAGGACCTTAACGCCCGCGAGTTTCATCTCAATACCGCCCCCTAATAATGTCCAACGGTGTCTTCGACCGCCTGGCCGCGCGCGGGGATCAGCATCGAGCGCTTGAAGGAGCATACTGTTTTGCCACGTTGGTTCTTGCCGGTCGTGCGCACGGTGACGATGCCTTGACCCGGCCGCGACTTGCTTTCGCGCTTTTCCAGCACTTCGCTCTCGCCGTAGAGGGTGTCACCGGCGAACACCGGCGCGGTAAATTTGACCTCGTCCATACCTAGATTGGCGATGGTCTTTTGACTCACGTCGCTAACGCTCATGCCGATCAGCAGCGAGAGGGTATAGCTGCTGACCACGAGGTTTTGCTTGAACTCCGTCCCCTTGCCGAATTCAGCGTCGAAATGCAGCGGATGGGTGTTGAGGGTCAAAAGCGTAAAGAGGTGATTGTCGGACTCCAGCACCGTTTTGCCTGGCCGGTGCTCATAGACATCGCCGATCACGAAGTCGTCGTAATAGCGTCCAAAGGTCTCGCGATAACGCTGCGGACCGATCTCTTTCCAGTTTTGCACCATCGCCAAAAATATCCCGCGCTAGAAAATCGTGTAGCCGCCGTCGATGACGATGGCGTCGCCGGTGTGAAAGCGCGAGGCGTCGGACGCCAGGTAGACCGCTATGCCCGCGAAATCCTGCGGATCACCCCATCGACCCATCGGCACCCGACCGATGGCCTTTTCGTTGAAGGTATCCCACGCTTGCAGCCGGGCGGTCATGTTCGAGCGGATCCAGCCGGGCAAAATGGCGTTAGCGCGGATGCCGAACTTGGCGTGTTCGACCGCAATGCCTCTGATCAGGGCGATGACCCCGGCTTTGGTGGCGGCATAGGCCTCGTTGCGCGGGGCGCCGTGGATGGCCGACGTCGACGAGGTAACCAGCAGCGATCCGCCCGCGTCACCGTCCTTAGCGCGCGCCTTCATATGGGCGCAGGCCTCGCGAAAGGTCCAAAACACCGCGTCCAGGTTCACATTGGTGACGGCGCGCCAATCGTCGGTCGTGGTTTCCGAAAATGCGGCGCCGCCCCCGCCGACGCCCGCGTTGGCGGCGACGAAATCGAGCCGACCCATGGCGGCGATGGCGGCCTTCATGCCCGCGACCACGGCGGCTTCGTCGCCCACGTCCACCTTGCGCACCAACAGCGGCACGCCATAGCCTTCCAGGGTCGTTTTCGCCACCGCGAGCCGTTCTTCGTTGCCGCCCCAAATGACCACACTCGCCCCCGCGGCGGCGAGGCCCTCGGCCATGCCCAAGCCGATACCGCTGTTACCGCCGGTGATCAAAGCGACCTTGCCGGCAAGATCAAAGGGTTTGAATGTCACGAGCGGCGTTCCTCAGGGGGGTGTGCGCCCCATGAAGCGAAGCGACGCGCGGCGGTCAACCTCCCAGCGTAAAAACCTTGCCAAGATATCCTCCCTCCCCTTTATGGGGAAGGTCGAGACGCAGCGTCGGGAAGCTGGGGCGGGGCTCTTGGAGCCACCACGGATGCCCGGTAAACGTCGCGGCAGGCCCCCACCCCGGTCGCTGCGCGACTCATTCCCACCCCATCAAGGGGGAGGGAGGAAGAGATGAGACTATGACCGACCCCGCCGACCACGCCGAGATTCGCGAATCCGTCCGCCGGCTTTGCGCTGATTTTCCGGGCTCGTATTGGCAAGCGAAGGACCGCACACGCGAATACCCGACCGAGTTTGTTCAAACCCTGACTCGCGAAGGCTTTCTCTCGGTTTTGATCCCGGAGGAATACGGGGGCGCAGGCCTTGGCCTGGGGGCGGCGACGGCCGTGCTGGAGGAAATCCACCGCTCTGGCTGCAACGGCGGCGCCTGCCACGCGCAAATGTACACCATGGGCACACTGCTCAAGCACGGCGCCACCGAGCAAAAAGAACGCTATCTGCCCCAGGTCGCCAGCGGTGAATTGCGTTTGCAAGCCTTTGGGGTCACCGAACCGACCAGCGGCACCGACACCACCCGCCTGACCACCTTCGCGCGACGGGACGGCGACCATTACGTCGTCAACGGCCAAAAAATCTGGATTAGCCGCGCCGAGCACAGCGATCTGATGGTCCTTCTGGTGCGCACCACCGCGCGCGAAGCCGCCGCGAAATCGTCCGACGGCATGAGTGTTTTGCTGGTGGATATGCGCGACGCGGTCGGCAAGGGCCTGACGATCCGGCCCGTGCGCACCATGCTCAACCATGCCACCACGGAATTGTTTTTCGACGATTTGAAGGTGCCGGTGACCCAGTTGATTGGCCAAGAGGGCAAGGGGTTTCGTTATATTTTGGACGGTATGAACGCCGAACGAATTCTGATCGCGTCGGAGTGCATCGGCGACGCCCGGTTTTTCATCGACCGCGCAAGCGCCTACGCCAAGGACCGCAGCGTGTTCGGCAGACCGATCGGTCAAAACCAAGGCGTTCAGTTCCCCATTGCGCGGGCCTATGTGCAACTCTGGGCCGCCGCCGAAATGGTCAATAAAGCTTCGGCGATGTACGACGCCGGCCTGCCATGTGGTTCCGAAGCCAACATGGCGAAGATGCTGGCCTCCGAGGCTAGCTGGTTCGCCGCCGACATGTGCGTTCAGACCCACGGCGGCTTCGGCTTTGCCGAAGAATACGACATCGAACGCAAATTCCGTGAGACGCGCCTTTACCAAGTCGCACCGATCAGCACGAACTTGATTTTGAGCCACGTGGCGACGCACGTGCTGGGGCTGCCGAAGAGTTTTTGAGACAAAAACGGCACGAACCGTCTTGCCCAAACGCTTGTCGACGCCGCAATTTGCGTTTTGGCGCGAGCGGGTCTGGCGCCAAGGCTTGATCTCTGGAGCGGGGCTATCGCGGCGCTGAGAATTTCTTGGACGATGCTTTTGGGGTGTCATAGTAGAATCGTTGAGCCTCCCGCCCAAATTTACGGGACAGGCCCACCGTTTTTGGCCGGGAGAGGTCATGTTTGACGAAATTGTCGCCGCTGCCGGCGCAGCGAACCTTGGGTTGGGCGAGGTTTTCCCTTTCCTCCCGTTCCGCCCGCAGCTTGCGACCACGATGTGGGGTTGTTGACTATCGTGAGCCCCCCCGCAAAATCTCCGGTGAGCATCGCGACTCTTACGCACCTTCAACGTCTGGAGGCGGAGAGCATCCATATTATGCGCGAAGTGGTCGCGGAGTCCGAAACCCCGGTGATGCTTTACAGCGTGGGCAAGGATTCCGCCGTCATGCTGCATTTGGCGCGGAAGGCTTTTTATCCATCGTCGCCGCCCTTTCCCCTACTGCATGTCGATACGACCTGGAAATTTCGCGAGATGTACGCTTTGCGCGATCGAATGGCGGCCGAGTCCGGCATGGAATTGTTGGTCCATAAAAACCCCGAGGCCATGGCGCGCGGCATTAACCCGTTCGATCACGGCGGCCTGCACACCGACATGTGGAAAACCGAAGGTTTGAAGCAGGCGCTCGACAAATACGGCTTTGACGTCGCTTTCGGCGGCGCGCGACGCGACGAGGAGAAAAGCCGCGCCAAGGAGCGCGTGTTTAGCTTTCGCTCCGCCAACCACCGCTGGGACCCCAAAAACCAGCGACCGGAATTATGGAACCTCTATAACGCCAAGAAGGCGCGCGGCGAGAGCATCCGGGTCTTTCCAATCTCCA
>JANXWN010000224.1 GCA_025351125.1 Caulobacteraceae bacterium
GCGCGGAACGGCTAATTTCGGTCATGTCGTCACTTTTTCCCCATGTTCGCGGGCGCCTCGCCCGCCGCTGTTCAAAATCCGCCCCGTATGGCCACCCCGCGCCAGCCTTCGCGCGCCGCGACCCAGGTGCGCGTCCGATCGGACCCCGGCTTCGCTGGTCGGCGCGAGCCAACCGGTCCATCCTAATCTTCCCCGACCGTCCAAATGCAATGCCCTAGCCTTGGTATTCTCAAGTTCTAGAGCCAAGTCCCACTCAAGATGAGAGGGACTAAAGGCATCCAGCGCCTCGGCGGCCACTTTAAACCGCCGACCGGTCGGCAAGAAGTCTTCATAGTCTCGCAGGGTTTGGGCCCGTATGACAACGCGGAAGGCGTCCGAGACACCAAAAATTTTCCCACCGAGCACCGCGTCGGTGCCCAGCGCGTTAAAACCCTGTCCTAGGCGTGAACGATCTTCGTTTTCCACGTCGCGCCAACGCGGTTGATACTCGAGCAAACGCACCGGTGTTCGTAGCAAATTTGTTAATGCGTCCTGAATCGAGCCGGCGCTCCTGCGGGAGGCAAACACGCCAGCGTAGTGAATTCGGGCGCGCGCCGGAAACGCCGAATCCGCGCGCGCGCCCTGGGTTGCGCCCGACAAGGCGGCGATGTAGTGGGCAAATCGATCATCGTCGGGGCGGTCAGCTTGCGCCGTCGGGCTAGACTCCGACCAGGCTCGAAAGAAAAATTGCAGCATGCGCCCGGCGAGCACATTCAAAAAATCGCCGAACGGACGCTTCGCGCTGTAACGCCGCTCATAAAACGCAAACTCTGTCAGATGCAGCGGCAAGGGACCCATCGGCCCGGTCAGACCCAACCAAAATCCATTGACCCTTGCCCGCCCGCTGTTCAATTGGATCGATTCGAGGGTCGAAGGCGGAAACGACATGCTGGGCGTCTGGCTCAGATCGACGACGTTTTGAGACGGTATCCGCGACGCGCCGATGCGCGGCAAACTCGGGGCGCGAGCCTCCGCGCCGCGCAAAACGGCAAACAATCCGTAGCGGTCGGCGTCGGGAGCAACCTTTTGCAGGAAACTCAAATGTTCCGGCGCAGCCCGATCCTCGGCGGCCATTGCGCAAAAACTCCTTCTTGCGGCGTATCAAAAACACATTCGACAAACGAATTGACGGAAGCGAACTCGGCGAGAAAACGTTCGATTACGGAAGCGAATACGTAAAGCCGGGCGTTTTCGAAGGACGAGTCATCCAGCTTGATCTTGATGCGTTGCCCACGGGCGAACGCCAGCCGTTCCTGACCCGGAACGCGACGCGTCACCGGCGACGATCGCACCGACAAAACGCCGTCGATCTGCCGACGCATTGCTGGATCCTCAGCCCGCCCGTAGAGGGCAAGGTGGTCTCGAAGCATCGACGGGTCGTCGTGATCTTCCGGTGCAAGCGTGGCGTAATTGGGGGTCAAGTGGCCGATGACCCGCCACGCGCCGTCGTGCAAACCCAGCGGTGATTGCGGTCGGGTGGGCGCGCGAACGACGTTAACGGCGCGTGCCGGTATGCCCGAGACATTAAAATCGCTGGCGCCGCCGAACCTTAATAACTCCGGGAGTTCTCGATTGGTCACCAGCGCCCGCACCGCCAGTTCGTGCACGTCGTCCAACCGGGCGGCGTCGCCGGGCGCCGTTAAGCTGATCCAAGTCTCGGTTCCCAGATAGTCGCTGCGACGGCGTAGCCTTTGCTCCTTGGTCGACAGTCTTCGCCGCCTTAGGCGCGGAACATAAAACAACGCTTCGCGCCAGTCATAGAGCAAGGCTCCAAACGCATAGAGTGGGGCGACGGGGCGTGGCTCGGTATTCGACTTGGCGTAGGCGACCATGTCCAAAACCCGGTAGATTTCAAAATCCAACGGGCGAGTTCGGTCCGCCATAAGTTGATACTCATGCTCGGTCGGCGAGATTTGCACGCGACCAAGTTGTTTTTCAAAAAGATTGATTGCCGGCGTCGCAAACAATCGAAAGTTGGTCGTCGCTACGGCGCCGGTGAGCGCCTGCGCCGAACGACTGAACAGGAAAATGACATCGCAGGAATCTTGGCATTTTGAAAACGCGGCGCCAAGTTCGGAGAGCTTGACGAATAGGAATCGTTCCGGGCAGGCGAAATACTCCGTCAGCAGCCGATAGCCGCGAAACGACCGTCCCTGTGTGGGTAATAGGGCGCAATCGTCATCGAAACCGTGCGCCTCCGGCTTTGGTAAACGGACCCACCCCTCGGCGCCGGCCGCGGATCCCGGAGATCGGGCGATTACGGCCAAGGTTTCGCCCGCCAACTGCCGATAAAGTTCACCCGGTATTGATTCAGATCCGGCCAGATATATCGGCAAACTCGGCGGGGCGATTTTTTCCATCGACACGCCGCCGACGCAGGCAAAACGAATTCGCAGTCCTGCTTCGGCGCGCACGTTGGCGACGCCGGTATAGGTGGCCACGGCCGCGCGGGTCGCCAGATATTCTGCTTCAATGATTTTCAACGGCCACAAGGTGACGTCATGGCCGGTGCGGAAGGTCACCGTGGCGCCGCCCTGATCCTTGGCGATTGCGGTCAACTCGGTTTGCCGCGGCACTGGGAAGCCGGTCGCTATCGCCTGATCACCGTCCTGGGGCTCGAACGCGGCAATGCAAATTGACGGGGTTGGCGCAAGATAGTGCGGTTGGATAGCGTGCAGCAAATGTTGCGTGAAGTCGGGAAACTGGTCTTGCAGTTTCAATTGCACGCGGGCGCCCAAAAAGGCGACTCCTTCGAGCAGGCGCTCCACGTAGGGGTCTGTGTCTGTGGGGTTCTTCAGCCCCAGCCGACCAGCGACATTCTCGTGTTCCTCGCCAAATTCCCGCGCGGTTTCGCGCAGATAGGTCAACTCCTCATTGTAAGCGCGCAACAGGCGAGGATCCACGCGCCTACTCCCGCAGCGTAACCGCGGCGGTGTCGAGCTCAACGTCAGTCTTGAACTCCACCGGCATGGCTTGCACCGCTGTCGTCACATCGCCGCGAATGCGATAGGTGACCGCATTCTCACGCTCCACCTCTTTGATGCTTTCGACTTCCAATTGGTTGGGATCCATGCGGGGCTCGAACGCGCGTATACAGTCGCGCATGTGCTTTGCGCGTTGCTGAATGACCCGACTGGACAGGGTTTTTCCGGCAAGATCGCGAACACCGTAATTTAACACGGACGTCGCGACCTGCGGATAGGGTTCCAGATCCTGTACGGAGTCCAAGCTGGTCGTGTTCAATATCCAATTGAGCTCGCGCATGACTGTCGCGCGAAGCGCCGATTCATTGAACCGTTCAATTCGCGGCACGGTGTAAAAACGCATCGTCGAACGACTGGACTCGCCGGGAGTCTGCGTTTCCGAACTGTCTCGCAAGCCTTCCATCTCAAGATCGGCGACGAGCTTGTCGAATAAGGTCGGGTTAAGCCGGGCGCCCGCCATGGCGCTCAGCTAAACGTCAGGCGTCGCACGGACAGAAGGCCAGCGTCATCGCCCCCGCTCAGCGACCACTCGTGTTGACCCAGTCCTTGTGGCCCCCACGGCTCACTCAGCCAGTCGGTTCGACGCGCCATACGGACCGCGGTATCCGCCGCGGTCTCGCTTCCGGGGTAGCGAACCGGCAACATCGCGTTGACCGATTGCCCGGATTTAAAAGCAAGCTGAACCGGAAGCCAGACCAGATCCCGCAGATCTTGCGGACCCTCCGATTTTATACTCTCGATCGCATCGAAAGGAACCAGACCCCATCGACCGGCGATGATGGCTTCGAGGGTCGGTCCAAATCGGGCGTCGCCATCGGCGAGCCATTCAAAGGCGACCCCGTCAAGTTCTCCGGGCGTGTCGGGCGCCGCGTCAAAAGCCTTATCGCGTTTTTCCGCAGCTTCATCGAGATTTCCACGCGCCTGCGCCCCCAAAGCCGCCGCCAGATCACCCGCCCACGGAGATGACGACACCAAAAGGACTGGCGGCGCCTTCCCCGCAAAAACCTCCGCGCGCCCGCGTTCGGCCTCAATGGCGAGATTGTAGGTGACGGCCAACATCTGCGCCTGTGGGGATAAGCTCGCCAAAGTGCGTAGATGGGTTTGCGCCTTGTCCCATTCGCCGGACAGGCATTGGAGCTGGAAGAGAAACATCCGGATCGTCTGATCACTCGGAGATTTCTTTACCCCTTCGATCAAGGCCGCGCGGGCGCCGTCAAGGTCACCCGCGCGCATCAGTTCATCGGCGTCCGCCATGAGGAATTCCTTTCCGGCGACGCCAACAAATCATACCTATTCCTTGATATTACCGGCGATGTCCCAGATCATGGATGTATCCGCACCCTTGCCGCCGTCTTTCAACTGTTCTTTGTACTCTGTCTTGACTTTGGAGAAGTTCAAAGTGACGTTTTCCGTTAGCCGGTCTTCGCCACCGCTGCCGCCCGTGCTGACGGAGGTGACCATGACCTCGGTCAAGGTGATAGTCAGATATTCCAAAGGCTTGTCGCCGGCTTTGCGGACGACCAGCGTCGCCTTGTCGTAGTGCTTGCCGGTACAGCAGCGCAGCGCCAATTCGGTGCTGGAGAGGTCGATGTATTTCGTGAATGACAAGTCCTGCACGTTTACCTTGCCTGCGCCCGAGCCTCCACCGGTGTGGGCGGAGCCACTATTAGACATCCCCCAACTCCAGGCCAGCACATCGATATCGCCCGCGTGCCCATTTTTATCGACTGACTCGCCTTTGACGTCGCCAATCTTGATGAACATATCAACTGCCATAGTTCGCTTCCTTTTCTAAATCTCTGGTTGCTATCGTCTACAGTGGAATTCAACTTTCTCGGATACTTTACGCCACCGGTTTCGGCAGTTTCGACACCATGCTCATCGAAACATCCATGCCTTCAAGCTGGTAATGCGGAACCATGTGGAAGATACCCTTGTAGTAACCAGGGTTTTCCTCATCGGGGATGACTTGAACCTGCGCCGATTTGAGAGGCTTACGCGCCTTGGTTTCCTCAGACGAGGTGGCCGCCTGAACGTCCACATATTGCATGATCCAGCCCTGAAGGTCGGAAGCCAACTGCGGGGCTTCCCGTGTGCTGCCCACCCAGTCACGCACCATACACTGGAGATAGTGGGCGAAGCGGCAACTGGCGAAAATATAGGGCAGGCGAGCCGATAGATTGGCGCTCGCCGTCGCGTCGGGGTTTTCGTAGGCCTTAGGCGAATGCAAGGTCTGGGCGCCGATGAAGGTCGCCTGATCGGTATTCTTGCGGTGCACCAAAGCCATAATGCCGGCTTTTGAAAGCTCTGCTTCCCGTCGATCCGAAATCGCGATTTCCGTCGGGCACTTGGCATCCATCGTGCCGTCGTCGGTCGGGAACAAGGCTGTGGGCAAATCCTCGACCGTGCCGCCTGATTCCACACCGCGAATACGGGTGCACCAACCATAGGTTTTGAAGGATTCGGTAATCCGCGTCGCCAAGGCATAGGACGCGTTTAGCCATAAATAATTGTCGTGCTTGCCGCCGTCGGTATCCTCTTCGAAGGCGAATTCCTCCACCGGCGCGGTGTTGGCCCCGTAAAGTGGGCGGCCGAGAAAACGCGGCATGGTCAGGGCCATGTAGCGGCTGTCGTTCGTGTCGCGGAACGAGCGCCAAGCCATATAGTCGGTGGCGTCGAACTGCTTGGCCAAATCACGCGGATTGGAAAGCTCCTGCCAGCTTTCCATACCCAAAAGTTGCGAACTCGCGGACGCGATAAACGGCGCGTGCGCGGCGGCCCCAATCTTTGAAAGCCCCTTCATGACCTCGATGTCGGGCCCACTGTGATCAAAGGAGTAATCGCAGGTGAAGGCCCCAAAAGGTTGCCCGCCGAGCTGGCCGAACTCGGATTCATAAATCTTCTTGAACAACGGGCTCTGGTCCCAGGCCGCGTCGCGAAATTGCCGCAACATCTTGCGGGTTTCGTCTTTACTTATGTTCATCACCCGGATTTTCAAATCCTTGCCGGTGGATGTGTTACCGACCAGATACCATAGTCCGCGCCAGGCCGATTCCAGGGTCTGGAAATCGGGGTGATGCATAATCTGGTTGATTTGCTCGGTCAGCTTGGCGTCGATCGCCGAGCGCATGGCGTCGACGGTCGTGAATACATCGTGACCGATGATCTTCGAATCCGAAAGCGCCTGTTGCGCCAGGGTCTGCACAGCCTCTTCGATACGGGATTTACGTGCATCGCTCGTCGGCTTGAACTCTTTCTTCAAGAGTTCGGAAAAATCGTCCAGCGTCACAGCCTCGGCCTGTGCGCCCGACTGTTCTTTTAGCATATCGGCCATAAATTTTTCCCCAATCTAAACCAAACAGACAGTTCAAGCTTCCGGCGCGGCGCCTTCGGGCTTGGTTCCGGCTAAAGCCTTCAAAAGATCCGGATCCTTCAACACCTTGTCGAGGAGGCCCTGCGCGCCGTCCTTCCCGTCCATATAGAGCAGCAAATCGTTTAATTGCGTGCGAGCCTCGAGAAGTTTTGCCAAGGCCGGCACGTTCTTGGCCACCGCTCCGGGCGAAAAATCATCCATCGACTTAAACGTCATATCAAGCGCCAACTTGCCTTCACCGGTGAGGGTGTTGTCGACGTTAAACGCCGCGCGCGGCGCGATCGCCTCCATTTTTTGCTCGAAATTGTCCATGTCGAACTCGACGAAGTCGCGATCGGCGATCTTCTTTTTCTCGACTTCCGACTTGCCCGAAAGGTCAGACATAACGCCCATCACAAACGGCAACTCCACCTTCTGGCGCGAGCCGAAGGTTTCGACCTCGTATTCGATGTGGACGCGCGGCGCCCGATTTTCTTTGATAAAGCGTTGCCCGCCTTTAGCCATGGATAGACTCTCCCGCCCTTGCCCCGCCGAGCCCTGAGCTGGCGCCCCTCGGCCTGAACACTTAAGCAAAGTTCCAGACGATCAACAAGGGCCCTTGAGAATTTAGCAGTTAGTCCTGGGGTCGTGATTGCAGAACACGCTTTAATTCGCTCATGGAATCCGGAGCGATATCGGCCAGAACACTCATGAAATCTGCATCGACCCAACCGCGGGCGCGTTGGAGCGCCAAAGGAACGGGGCTAGCGGGTTCTTTTCGGCGATAGTAATCGCTGATCGCGTCCAAAGCTTTCAGAACGTCCTCGCGGCTCTCGACGCGGCCGGCGATACGCGCGCCCCCGGACCCGACGGGGCTCGCGGGCGCCTCGCCGCCATCGTCCGTGATCTCCGCGTCTGCCGGCGTCGCCGCCGCGAACGACAATACCGCGCGGCGCATTTGATCCAGGGCCTCGTATGTCGATCTGAAATTCGCGCTGGTGTCGCCCTCGGCGTTGGCTTCCAAAATCAAGTCGGCCCGCTTGATGGCCGCCGCGATCGACGCCAGTCTGCCGCCAATTTCGACGAGCTCGTTTTCTGGCGTTTCATTGAGCAGAGCGCGGAACATGCCATAGCCGTTCTCGCTCTCGCCACCGACGCGAAACCGCTCGAAATCGCCCCCGGAGAACACGCCCAGTCGGCTGTGTTTTAACAAGGCTACCCTTTGTAGCGGCCCCAAAAAAGCACCGAAACTGGCCAGGGACTCGCATGGTCCCTTGCGGCCCTGAAATCCGTATTCGTCAAGCGCCGGATGCATGGTTTCCCAATAACGCTCGCACAATCCGGCGAGGTACTCCGCGCCCATTTCGAGCGTCGCCAGATCGCCAGATCGCGCGCCGGCGCGACAGAGATAGACCGGCAGCCAAATATCTTTGGTGTTGGCGCTTTGTTTTTCGATCGAGCCGACTATGGCGCGCCAATCGACGTCGCTTTCGGTGGCGGCCTGCCCGGTTATATCCATGGACACCGATTGTTCGAACGCCTGCTCGATTTCGGCCCTCTGAGGATCATAGGCCAAGTCTTCTCCGGCCGGATTTTCCTCGGACACCGGGGCGAGCAAAGTTTCCAGATCAAACGCCATCGTGTTCTCCTTCAATTGTCAGCCATGCGATAGACCGTGACGTTTCGCAAGTCGTCGATAAACCCCCTGAAGTTTTCAATGGAGTCTTTGCCTCAAGCGTCTATCCTCGTGTAGGATATGTCCACGCCTCACGGCGTGGACGGAAACCGAGGGGGCGTGCGATGGCCGGAGGCGATACACGAGAGGCGACCATCTATCTGCCGGTGTTTCTCAGCGAGCCGATAGTCTTGGAACGTTTCGACGTCATGGAGCGGCTCAGCGAACTGTTCGTGATCCACGCTCAGATTCTGTGCAACGAGGTCGTCGATTTTTATCCCCACCTCGGCGAGCCGGTGAAAATCACGGTCAAGGACGATGCGGGCAGCCCCATACGTTATTTCCATGGCTTAATGTTCGAAGCCGATTTCATCGATTCGACGACCGCCGGATTTCGTTATCAAATAACCCTCAGGCCCTGGCTTTACATTTTAAGTCGAAATCTCGACTACAGAATCAATCAAGATAAATCAGCCGTCGATATTATCAAGGCGTTGTTCGAGGATCGAGCCCGTTCCGATGTCGATTACACAAAATTAAGTGGATCAACAGCGCCGCGACACTATTGTGTCCAGTATCGCGAAAGCGATTTTCAGTTTTTCTCGCGCCTGATGGAAGAGGAGGGCATTTATTATTTCTTCCGCCATTCCGAAGACAAGCACGAACTCGTCCTGTGCAACGCCAGGAGTTCGCACGACGAAGCCGATTGCGGCGCCTTGCCCTTCGTGCCGCCGTCGGGCGGCGCCCAATCCTATGCCGACAAAGTCACCCTGTGGAACGAGCGCGTGGGATCGGCCGGCGAGCAAAAGGTCAAGCTGCGCAATTTCGACTTCAAACGCCCGGCCACGCCGCGCGAGGGCGTCTTCGCCGAAGGGGTCCATATCGCCGCCGAAGCCGCGGAGATTTACGACTATCCCGCCGTCTTCATGGAGCCGGAAGAGGGCCACAAGCGGGGCCAAACGATTATGGAATCCGCGCGGCGAGACGGCCGAACCTTCGTGGGCGAGGCGGACGCCGCCGCTTTGTCGTGCGGCGCCCTGCTGACCCTCGAAGAGCACCCGACCGATCGCTATAATCAAGACTATCTGGTCGTCGGTCTGCGCTACAGCGTCGAGAGCCAGTCCTACCGCTCCGGCGGCGACGGCGGCGGCGGTTCGGTATCGATCGAAGCGGTGCCCGCCGACGTGCCGTGGCGCGCCCCGATCCGAACCCCCAAGCCCGTCGCGCGAGGTCCGGAGTCCGCCGTTGTGACCGGGCCGGACGGCGAGGTGATCTACACCGACGAGTTCGGACGGGTGAAGGTGCGTTTCCATTGGGACCATCAGGGGTCTGACCCTGACAAGACCAGCTGCTTTATCCGCGTATCGCATCACTCGGCCGACGGCGGCTTCGGTCATTTGGTCCTGCCGCGACTGGGACAAGAGGTCATCGTCGACTTTTTCAACGGTGATCCGGACCGTCCCGTCGTCACGGGCCGCATCTACAACAAAGACCACATGCAGGCCGAGACCCTGCCGGACCAAAAAACCCGCTCGACCTGGCGCAGCCGGACCATCGGCGATCAAGGCGCCTACGACGGTGCGGAACACACGACGACGGCGGGGAAGCCCGGATTCAACCTGATCGGCATGGAAGACAAAGGGGGCGACGAGATGCTCACCTTTTGGGCCTCCCGCCTGCGCAAAACGACGATTTGGCTCGACGACATTTTCCGGGTCATGCGGGACGAATATCGCCGGATCGGACGGGATCGCAAAACCGAAATCAAACGAAATGAGACCACGACCGTCGAAGACGGCGATGAGACGCATACCGTCTCGTCCGGCAAGCGCACGACCTCGATCAAGATGGACGAAACCCTGACCGTCACCGACGGGAACATGGCAACGACGGTCAGCAAGGGCGATGAGACCAACCAAATCTCGATGGGTAACAAGACCACCG
>JANXWN010000278.1 GCA_025351125.1 Caulobacteraceae bacterium
CGGCGCGGCCGCCCCACAATGCGCGCCAAATGGGTGGCCGGGACTTTCGCCCGGTCAAGACGGAGTTGGCAGGGGAAGTGCGAAAAGCGGGCTCCGGTTTCCCGTGGCCACGGGAACGCGTTTCGCGCTAAAGCCTAGCGATGATCCGCGCCCTGGAAACCCTCACGCCCGGCATGCCCCTCTTATTCGGCGGCGACAAGATCGCCTTGGTGCCGGCGGAGTTGGCCGCCGGGTTCGAGGCGGGCGACCGGCTATTGATCCTGCAGGACAGCGGGGACTTGCTGCACGTGCCGCAAGCTGTCGCCCAAATCGCGGCGGGCGCCGTGGCGCGCGCGGCGACGGCGTTCGTCGACCTGGCGCAGGTCACCGACGACCAGATCACCGATTTTTTTGAGCGTTTCGCGGCGCTTCTGGAGGACGACTTGGTTTGGCGGGTCATCGTCGCCGCCAATGCCGCCGATGTCGCCGCGGCGATCGCGAAGGGGCGCTCGACGACCCGACTGACGGTATCGGAAGTCATGCGCCGCGACATGGCGGCCGGCCTACGGGTCTGGCGCGATACGCCGGACGGTCGCGGGCGAACTATCGAGACCGTCGCGCATGACGGATGGTCGGTGCAACAGGTGACCGCCGCGCTGGGCGTCGTGGGATTTGTATTTGAAGGTCGCCCCAACGTATTGCCGGACGCGGCGGGGGTGATCCGAGGCGGCAATACGGTCGTGTTCAGGATTGGCTCCGATGCGCTGGGCACGGCGCGCGCCATCGCCGCGCAGGCTCTCCTGCCCGCGCTGGAGCAATCGGGCCTGCCAAGCGACTCCGTCGTGCTGGTTGAGAGTCCCGCCCACGCGGCCGGCTGGGCGCTGTTTGCCGATCAACGACTGGCGTTGGCCGTGGCCAGAGGGTCGGGCCCCGCCGTCGCCATGCTGGGCGCCATCGCCAAGCAAGCCGGAACCCCGGCTAGTCTCCACGGAACCGGCGGCGCTTGGTTGATCGCCGACGAAACCGCCGATGCGGCGCGGTTCGCCGCAGCCGTGGTCAACTCGCTCGATCGCAAGGTGTGCAACACGCTCAACGTCTGCTGCATCGCGCGGTCACGGGCCGCCGACTTGGTTCCGGTATTTCTGCGAGCGCTGCAGAACGCCGGTGAGCGACGCGGGCGCGGCGTTAAGCTTCACCTCGTCGATGGCGACGCGGATGTCATTCCTCTCGACTGGCGGGCCGCGCGCAGCACGGTGCGGCGCGCCGATGGCGATCACGACGAAGCGCGCGTCGAGCTGATGACCCAAGCCGACCTCGCCAAAGAATGGGAGTGGGAGGACAGTCCGGAGGTTTCCTTGACAATGGTCGATGATTTGGATGACGCCGTCCACTTGTTCAACCGTTATAGCCCGCAGTTCGTGGTGTCGCTGATTTCGCAGGATCCGCGCGCCCACGACCGCCTGTTCGCCGCGGCCAACGCCGCTTTCGTGGGAGACGGTATGACCCGGTGGGCCGACGGCCAATATGCGCTGAACCGCCCGGAACTGGGCCTTTCCAACTGGCAAAACGGACGCCTGTTCGCGCGCGGGGCGGTGCTGAGCGGCGACGGCGTATTTACCGTGCGCACGCGGATGCGTCAGGATGATATGACGGTGAAGCGGTAAATTTTCCCGCCTCTTTATGGGGAGGGTGGCTTGGAGCGCAGCGACAAGCCGGGTTGGGGAACGTTCGTTAAGCGCGATGGCTTTGGAGATGATCGAGACTTCCCCACCCCGGACTTCGCTCTGCTTCGTCTCGACCCTCCCCATAAAGAGGGAGGGAGGATTTGTGAAAAAGATGGCAACCACATGGATTTAGGAATTTCCGGCCGCAAGGCCATTGTCTGCGGGGCTAGCGCCGGGTTGGGGCGAGCGACGGCGGCGGCCTTGGCGGCGGACGGCGCGACGGTATGGCTGGCGGCGCGCGGCGCTGACAGGCTGGCGGCGACGGCGGCGGACATCCGAGCGCGGACCGGCGCGACGGTGCACGGCGTGGTCGCCGACGTCACGACCGAGGCCGGACGCGCGGCCGTGCTGGCGGCTTGTCCAGATCCCGACATCCTGGTCAACAACGCCGGCGGCCCACCCGCCGGAGACTTTCGCAACTGGTCGCGCGAGGACTGGATCAAGGCGGTGGACGGCAATATGCTGTCGGCGATTTTTCTGATCAAGGCGACGTTGGACGGGATGATCGCCCGCAAGTTCGGGCGCGTGGTCAACATCACCAGCTTTCTGGTCAAGGCGCCGGGCGCGGGGATGGGCCTGTCCAACGGCGCTCGCTCGGGGCTGACGGGTTTCGTCGGCGGACTGGCGCGGGAGGTGGCGGCGCACAATGTCACCCTGAACAATCTGCTGCCCGGGCAATTCGATACCGATCGCCTGCGGGCCCTGCAAAGCGGCGCCGCGGCGCGCGCCGGGCGCGATGTCGCCACCGTGCGCGACGGCGCCATGAAAGCCATCCCCGCCGGACGGTTCGGCGCGGCGGATGAGTTTGGCGCCGCCTGCGCCTTTCTATGCTCGGCTAACGCCGGCTTTATCACCGGTCAAAACATCGTCATCGACGGCGGCCAATTTCCAGGATTGCTCTGATATGACCGAAGCCAAGATGAACGGCGCCGAGAGCCTGGTGCGCACCCTGGTGGGCTGTGGCGTCGATACCTGCTTCGCCAATCCCGGCACGTCGGAAATGCACTTTGTTGCGGCGCTAGATAGCGTCCCGGGGATCCGGCCGATCTTGGGTTTGTTCGAAGGCGCGGTGACCGGTATGGCCGACGGCTACGGTCGGATGGCGGGAAAGCCCGCCACCACCCTGCTGCATCTGGGCCCCGGTCTGGCCAACGGCTTGGCCAATTTGCACAACGCGCGACGCGCCGCGACGCCGATCGTCAATATCGTCGGCGACCATGCGACGTATCATTTGCAATACGACGCGCCGTTGGCGTCCGATCTGGCCGGATTCGCCAGACCGGTTTCGGGGTGGTTGCATTCGTCCGCCAGCGCCGCGACCGTCGCCACCGACGGCGCGCGGGCGGTCGCCGCCTCGATGGCACCGCCGGGCCAGATCGCCACTCTGCTGCTGCCCGCCGACACCGCCTGGAACGACGCCGAGGGCCCCGCCCCCGCCCTGCCCCACCAAGCCCCATCCCCGGTTTCAGAATCGGCGGTCGACCGTGTCGCCAAAGCGTTGAAATCCGGTCGACGTTGCGCCATCTTGATGCGCGGCGCGGTGTTGCAGGACGCGGGCCTTACCGCCGCCGGCAAGATTGCGGCCGCCACGGGCGCGCGCTTTATGGCCGACACCTTCGCGCCGCGCTTGGCGCGTGGCGCGGGACGCTTCGCCATGGAGCGTATACCCTATTTCGCCGAGCAAATTATCGATTTCCTCGCGCCGGTCGAATGCCTGATTTTGGTCGGCGCCAAGCCGCCGGTGTCGTTCTTCGCCTATCCCGGCAAACCAAGCTGGTGCACGCCGGAAGGTTGCGAAATCATCCACCTGGCGCACGAACACGAGGATGGTCTGGGCGCACTGCAAGCGCTGGCCGGCGCACTGAAAGCCGGGGGATTGACGCCCGTTACCGCGACGCGGGCGGTGAAAGACGTAACTGCCGGCCCCGTCAATCAGCACACCATCGGCCAAATCATCGCGCGGCATCTACCCGAGGGCGCCATCGTGTCCGACGAGGGGGCGACCGCGTCCGCCGGCACGCAGATCGCGACGGCGACAGCGGCGGCGCACGATTATCTAACTCTCACCGGTGGGTCGATCGGTCAGGGCATTCCCCTGGCCACCGGCGCCGCCGTCGCCTGCCCGCACCGTAAGGTCGTTTGCATTCAGGGCGAGGGCGGGGCGATGTACACCGTACAGGCCTTGTGGAC
>JANXWN010000309.1 GCA_025351125.1 Caulobacteraceae bacterium
CCGCCCCTTCAACCTTGGCGGGCCTGCTGGGCCTGTCGATCATCCACTTCGCGCGCTGGGTGATCATCCGGCGCGAGCAGTGGCCCGATCTGGGTCAGGGTCCCGAACGGCTCGCCAACGACTACATGCTGTTTTGCAGTAATTTCAACGGCACGTGGGATCAGTATATCGACGCGTTTTCCGACGGAATTCCCAACGGGTTGAACCTGTTTTGGTACGCCAGCACCAAGTTTCCGGGCTCGATTCCGATCTCGCCGTTCAAAAACTACATCCGCGCCAATCAAGTCGACACCGACTACTACTACAATGCCACCCCCGGAGCGGCGCAGCGCGACATCAAAGCCGCCCTGCGGGTGCGCGCCGCGTTAATCGCGTTGGCGACCGAGTACTCGGCCCTGACCCCGGCTGCCTTCGCGATCGCTTATCGCCAGATGATGGTGAAGGTGCAAAACGATCTGGGCGCGCAGGGGCCCGCGCCGGCGGCGTCCAACGACAGCCTCAACGCCGACATCAATCGTCGGCCTTTCGTCGCGGCCCGTTGGGGCGGCGCGGCGGCGGTGGGGGGCTAAGACCATGCCGACCCGCGATGGAGGCCACGTCTTCCTGACTGTTTTGGCGCCCGTGCGCCGCGATCCGTGCCGCCGCGCGGACGGATCGTTGACCTCGCCCGAAATCGCGCTGCGTGAGGCGCTGGCGACCTTACCGACGGCCCGACAATCGGCCGCCAGCGATGTTGTGGCGTGCGACAGCCCGTTTAGCCGCAATAGCCGCAATCATTTCGTGCGGATGGCGGTCATCGGCAATACCGCCTTTAATGGTCGCAACGCCGCCAACGCCCTGCGCACGGCCTTGCGGGGGCCCGATCCGGCGATACCTCTACGGTCCGACGCCCTCGCCTCGGCGTATCTGATGCTGGCGATCGATTTTGATGCGGGCAACGATCCGAAAATTGCCCAGTCATCGTATTTGGATACCCTGTGGAACACCATGCAGGCCGAGTTGCAGGATGTTTTTTGCCATTGTGTCGGCTTTCACGCGGTCAAAGACGCCGCCGGGTTTCGTACCTGGATCGGGCGTTGTCAGATCGAGACGAGCATGCCGTTCAACGACTATTGGGCTAGCCCTCCGACCGGCAAACCGCCCGGACTGTGGGCCAAACTGAAGGGCCTGTTGTTCGGCGTCACCTTCCCGACCGCGCCGGACAGTGATTTGCCCACCGTGCTCAAGGCGCTTTATCTGCAGCGCCAATTCGTGCCCTTCGCGAGCGCCGCGCAGGGCGCGACCGAGGATGAGCTTTACCGCCAATTTGGGGCTTTTATCGCCAGCGCCAACCCGGCGGGCGCCACGCCGACGCAAGCGCCGGCCGTGTTGGGAGGGTGACGACCATGGCCTTCAACCCCTCCGCGCCGCTCGATCTGGCGGATATTCAAGGCAATATCCTCACCGCTTATGGCAAACAGGGTTTCCCAAAGGGATGTTTCCTGTTGCTCAACATCCGCGACGCGGCGAAGGCGCGAGCGTTGATCGAGACCCTACGGCCACGCGTCACCACCGCCGTGCGCTGGCCGTCGGCTAAAACGATTTCCACCGGCGCGGTCGTGGCCGAACGCCCCAAAGTGACGATCAATCTCGCCTTCACCTTTCTGGGCCTGCTGGCTCTGCGTACGCCGGTGCGCACCTTGCGCGGCTTACCGGACGAGTTCATCGACGGCATGGCCGCGCGGGGCCCGATCCTCGGCGACGAGGGTGTGGTCGACGGATTGGCGGCCTGGGATCCGGTGTGGCGCCACGAGGATGATGAAGCGGCGCAAGTCCACGTCTTAGTCGCGCTCAACGCCCAAATGAATCCGACGGACGGCGCGCCGGTTGCCGAACTTGCGCAAATGATCACCTGGATTAAGGACTTATGCGCCGCGACCGACGGCGGCGTCGCGGTTCTGACCGGGCACGGGCGCGCCGGGGATCAGGATCAACAATCGCTGTCGGCCATTCTTCGGGCGCGCCCGCACGGCGGCTTCGATCCTTTGCCCAGCGAGCACCTCGGCTTCACCGACGGTATTGGCGACCCGGTTTTCGCTGGGCAATTTCCGCCGGATGCGGAGGCGATGCGCGTGGTCGGTAACGGCGCTTTAACCGGCGACGGGGCCTGGCGTCCGCTGGCCACGGGCGAGTTTCTGCTCGGCTATCCCGATGAAGCGCAGGAAATCGCCGGGGGCGCGATGCCTCTGGCGTTCAGCCGCAACGGAACTTTTTTCGCCTATCGCAAGATGCAGGAAAACGCGGTGGCCTTTAGCGACTATATCGGCGCCTCGGCGGTGAAGTTTGGGGCGGTGTTTGGGATCGATGAGCCGTTGCAGGCGCGCGAAACCCTGTTGGCTAAAATCGCAGGGCGGTGGTCCGACGGCGTCCCGATCAGTTTGGCCCCGACGTTCGCCGACTGGCAGGCCTTCGACCATCGCCTAGGGTTGAAGGGCGACCGACCGCGGGCCTTATCGAATTTTTCTTATCACGATGACCCCGCCGGTCTGAAATGCCCGGTGACCGCGCACATGCGGCGCGCCAACCCCCGCGACGCGCTCGATCCCCTCGACGGTCCGGGAAAGCCTCGCGCGCCGAGCGGTTCGGTGCTGAACAATCGGCGGCGAATTCTAAGGCGCGGACTGCCGTACGGCGCGGTCGCGCCCGGCGCCACTCAAGATGGGGAGCACGGCCTGATCTTCATGGCGCTGTGCGCCAGCCTCACCCGGCAATTCGAATTTGTCCAACAACAGTGGATCAATTACGGTCTGGACTTCGGCGCCGGCAACGATACTTGCCCCTTGGTCGGAACCCGCGCGGCCGGGTCCAAATTCGTCATCGCCGCCGATCCCGCGAGCGGACACGCGCCGTTTATTCTCGATAAACCGCCGCGCTTCGTCGAAACGCGCGGGGGAGCCTATTTCTTCGCCCCCAGCCTGACGGCCTTGCGTATGCTGGCGATGGGCGTAATCGATCCGACCTAGAGTGATGCGATATTGCCGCTTGCGCCGATCGTCCGGGTTTGATTGGGTGGACAAATGGCGCGCGTCGAACTCTCGCAGATCTGTAAATCGTTCGGCAAGGCGGTAATTCTGCAGAATGTCGACCTGACGATTGAAGACGGCGAATTCATCGTTTTTGTCGGACCATCGGGCTGCGGGAAATCCACCTTGTTGCGGGTCATCGCCGGCTTGGAAGAGGCCTCGTCCGGTAAAGTTTTGATTGCCGACGTAGTGGTCAACGACGCATCTCCCGCCGAGCGCGGCGTGGCGATGGTGTTCCAATCCTACGCGCTCTACCCGCACATGACGGTGTACGAGAATATGGCCTTCGCCTTGAAGTTGGCCAAAGCCCCGCGACAACAGATTGACAGTTTGGTGCGCGCCGCGGCGAAGATTTTAAATATTGAAACCCTTCTTAGTCGTCGGCCAAAGGCCTTGTCCGGCGGTCAAAGGCAAAGAGTGGCGATCGGCCGCGCCATCGTCCGCAAGCCGCGTTTGTTCCTGTTTGACGAGCCACTGTCCAATCTCGACGCAGCTTTGCGGATA
>JANXWN010000324.1 GCA_025351125.1 Caulobacteraceae bacterium
TCGTCGTCGACCTCCATCCACACGCCGCTGCGTTGACCCGTGGGATAAACCGCGGTCCCAGGTTGCAAGGTGTAGACGAGCCGTCCCGCCGCCGCCGGCGTGGCGCGGGCGCGCACCAGCGTCGTGGTGCGTTGCGCCGCCGCGGGCGCATTGACCGAAGCCTGCCCGGGCGCTTGGTTTTGCATGTAATGCACTAAGTCGACGAAGGCGTTAAAATAAGCGGCGGTAATGACCTTGCCGATATCAGTGTCGCTATAGCCGCCGCCGGCCAAGGCCCCAAAGCCGCCGCCCCACCCGCCGCCGCCGCCGCCGGCCCCGAAGCTGATGTCGCTTTTTTGCGCGACGCCTTCGGCAATGTAGAGCTGTTCGGTGGTGCGGGCGTCAACCAAAGTAATCAGGGTGTGGGCTTCGGATTTCTTCACGCTCAGTCCGCCTGCCAAGGCGCCAAAACCGCCGGGCAGAAAACTCCCCGCCAGCGCGCCGATATTGTTACCCCCGGAGTTTCGGTTGGAATTGGCGATATCGGGGATGATGAAATAGTCGGCGGCCGATACTTGCCCGCGTCCGATGTTGGAGCCGCGCCGCAGATCGCCTGATGAATTGAGTCCCGATTCCAGATTACGCATCGCCAAGCCGCCATTTCGGTCCACGATTCGCAGGCAACCCGACTTTAAGGCGAACAGCTTTAACAGGGATTCCGGATTGGACAGTCCCAACCCTTCCCACCAACGGTTCTCCGGCTCTTGAATGGCCGCGCGTCCCAACGCCTTGTCGCAATGCGGCAAATCCGGCGTCAAGGCATTCTTCGGACCTCGCTTATCCATGCCGTATTGCGCCAAGGCGGGCGACGCGAGGCAAGAAGCGGCGATACCGACGGCTAAAATGGCGGCGATGGTCTTATGCATGGCTTGAACCCCTGTTTAGCGGCGAACAATATCCTCAACGATGACAACGTCAATGTGCAGAAGGGGAGGGCCCGGCCGCCCGCGCTCGGGTATCTAACCGCCGACCAAGGGTTTGCCCTCGGCGACAAGGCGCTCCAACCGCGCGGCGGGTTTGTACACCTCGCCCATCGCCGCCTGCCACGCCTTCATTTTCGCGAGAATTTTCGCCAGACCGACTTGATCGCCCCAGAACATCGGGCCGCCGGTATACACCGGCCAGCCATAGCCGTTTTCCCAGATTACATCGATGTCGGAGGCGCGAATGGCCATACCTTCATCGAGGATTTTCGCACCTTCGTTGACCATGGGGTAGAGGCAACGCTCGCGGATTTCGTCGTCGGAAATCACCCGCGACGCGATACCCGACTTAGCGCGAAAATCCTCGATAACCTTTTTGACCACCGGCGAGGGGCTGGAAACCCGGTTGTCGTCATAGTCATAGAAACCGGCGCCGTTCTTTTGGCCGCGACGGTCCATTTCGCACAAGCATTCGCGCAAGGTCGCGCCCCTGGACTCCTCCTTGACCCAGCCAATATCCAGCCCGGCCAGATCGCTCATGGCAAACGGACCCATCGGAAAACCAAAGTCGTAAAGCACGCGATCGACGTCCCACGGCATGGCGCCTTCCAACACCAGCGCATTGGCCTCGCGCTGGCGTTGCGAGAGCATCCGGTTGCCGACGAAACCGTGACATACCCCGACCAGCGCCGCGACCTTATTGATTTTTTTCGCCAGCTTCATGCAAGTGGCGATGACCGACTTGGAAGTTTTCGCGCCGCGCACGATCTCCAGCAATTTCATGACATTGGCGGGCGAGAAAAAGTGCGTGCCGATCACTGCTTCGGGCCGCTGCGTGGCCGAGGCAATCTCGTCGACGTTGAGGTACGAAGTATTGCTGGCCAAGATGGCGCCCGGTTTGCAGATCGAGTCGAGCTTGCCGAAAATATCCTTCTTCACGTCCATGCGTTCGAAAACCGCCTCGATCACCATATCGACGCCGGCGAAGCTATCCATGTCGAGCGATCCGGAAATCAGGCTCATCCGCGTTTCGACGTCGGCCGTCGTAATCCCGCCGCGCGCGGCGGTTCGTTCGTAGTTTTTTCGGATGACGCCCAGGCCACGGTCCAGCGCCTCTTGTTTGACTTCGACGATGGTCACCGGAATGCCGACGTTGGCGAAATTCATGGCGATGCCGCCGCCCATTGTGCCCGCGCCAATAACGCCGACGGTCTTGACGTCGATCAGCGGCGTGTCGTCGGGCACGTCGGGGATCTTGTTGGCTTGCCGCTCGGCGAAAAAGGCATAACGCTGCGCCGCGCTTTGCGGGCCGGTCATCAATTCCATAAACAGCTTACGCTCGGTGGCGATCCCCTCGTCGAATGGCAGATTCACGGCCGCTTCGATGCAGCGAATGTTGTATTCGGGGGCGAGGAAGCCGCGGAATTTGCGCGCATTGGCTTTGCGGAAGTCGGCGAAAATCTCCGGATGGCCCCTGGCGGCCTCCATCTTTTCGCTTAGATCGCGCACGCGCTTCAGCGGTCGGCCTTCAGCGACGATCCGGCGGGCAAAAGCGAGCGCTCCGTCGCGCAACTTGCCTTCTTCGGCCATCTCGTCGATCAACCCCATGGCGAGGCAGGCTTTGGCCGGAACGTGTTGACCGGTCGTGACCATTTCGAGGGCTTTCTGCGCGCCGACGATGCGTGGCAGGCGCTGGGTGCCGCCGGCGCCC
Organism: Caulobacteraceae bacterium; assembly: GCA_025351125.1. Classification (GTDB taxonomy): domain Bacteria; phylum Pseudomonadota; class Alphaproteobacteria; order Caulobacterales; family Caulobacteraceae; genus Acaudatibacter. The sequence goes on from JANXWN010000324.1 coordinate 2,674, forward strand.
GGCAGCAAACCCAGCGCCACTTCCGGCAAACCGCATTTGGCCGATGGAACCGCGACGCGGTAATGACAGGCCAGCGCGACTTCCAACCCGCCGCCGAGCGCCGTGCCGTGGATCGCCGCGACGACGGGCTTGGTCGCGTCTTCCATACCCTTCATGACCGCGAGGAGATCGGCGCCTTTGCGCTCGCCGCCGAATTCCGAAATGTCCGCGCCGGCGATAAAGGTGCGCCCCTCGCAAATGATCACGATCGAGCGTGCGCCCGGATCGGCTAAAGCTTGCGCCACGCCCAGAGCCAATCCATCGCGCACACCCGCGGACAAAGCGTTTACCGGCGGCGAATTAAGAGTGATGACGCCGACATCGCCATCTAAGGTATAGTCAGTCACGGCGTTAATGGCGGTCATGTGTGTCTCCTCGCGCGGCATCCGCGGTGCTAAATTGATCCGCCTATAGGCCTAACAGGCCGCGGAGCGTCAATGGGGGGCCAATGTGAGGCAAGGCTGCGCAGAGGGCGGCCGCTCACAGAAATCGCGCGCTACGCCGCGTCGAGGCCCCAACCTCCGCGTGCAATCAGCGCTGGATTTTTATGCGTGGCTCGCCCAATGAATCAAGGGTGCGCGCAGAGTGAGTCGCCAAAGGGCCGATCCATTGATGATTGCCGTGAAACGACCGTTCGGACGGCAAAGGCGCCTATCGCTGGAGAGCTGGTGGCGCGGTTTGCTTGCCACGGCGTTGCTAATGTTTGTCTGTGGCTCGGCCTTCGCCCAAACATCCGGCGGTCCGGCGGCCTTGCTCGCGGTGAAGGTGTATGAGGGCGCGCCGGGAGAAACGCGGGTTCTGCTGACGTTTAATCAGGTCATCCCGCAGTTTTCGGTCGTTACCAACGACAATGATCGACCGACGCTGGGATTTGGCAATACCGTGCGCGGCAGCGGCGCCGTGGTTCCAACCGGGGCGCACGGCCTTCTAAAGGGCGTGGAGTTTAACCAACGCGACAGCGTTCTAACCGTCACGTTGGTCGGGTCCTCGGCCCTGCATTTGACTACGACCGCGGTGGAGGGGCGAGCGGTTAGCGTTTCCATCACCGCGGCATCGTCGGGCGGTAGGGACGGTTCGGTCGCGGCGGCGGGGGGCTCAGTGCCTGCTTTTGCCGACCGCAAGCCGGAGGAGGACGGATTTGCGGTCGTGCCGCTGAAATATGCCGACGTCAGCGAAATTGTCGGCTTGCTCAGCTCCGGCGCGCTGATCAAGCCTAACGACACCTTCACGCCGCAAGAACCCGCATTTGGTTCGTCTGGCTTTACCAACAACGGCGGCGGCGGCGGTGGCAACAACAGCTTGGTCCCGCCGATTTACAATCCTAACGGTCAAGATGCGGCGGCCACCACCTACGGCCAACTCGTCGACGATTCGATCGGCGTTGACCGTCGTTTGAACGCCATTATTCTGCGTGGCACTCCGGATCGCATTGAACGGCTGAAGGCCAAGATCGCGTTGCTGGACGTTGCGGTGCAGAGCGTCCTGCTTGAGACGGTGTTCGTCGAACTCACCCAGACCGGGGCCAGCAATATCGGTTTGGATTTCAATAATTCAGCCGGGCAGTTGGCCGTGGCCAACTACCAACGAGGCAGCTTTTCGACGGTTCAGACCTGCGGCGGTCTGGACCTACGCACCTACGGCAGTCTGGCCTTGCAGGCGGCGATCTATGATCAGGTCAGAAAAGGCCAGGGCCGGATTATCTCCCGCCCGCGAATCTCCGCGCAAAGCGGGTCGCCGGCCAAGATTATCACCGGCGACGCCTTGCCCATCCTGACCTCGATTGCGTTATCAGGCGTGAACGCCGTCTCGCAGCAAGTGCAATACGTCAATGTCGGCGTTACCTTGCAGATCGCCCCGCGCGTTGGCGCTGACGGCTACGTCACCTCTCACATCTTTGCCGAGGTCTCTAGCGTCACCGGATTTTCGCAAGGTTATCCAACCATCAGCCAGCGGGAAGCCTCGACATCTGCCACCGTCAAGGACGGGGAATTCTTCGTGATCGGCGGCCTAACGCAGGAAAACTCGTTGACCACCCACATGCGCGTCGGTGGCTTGGGCGACATTCCGATCCTCGGCGAGGCCTTCAAACATAACGACAAATCGAGCTCAAAAACCGTGCTTTACATTATCGTCACGCCGCATATCGTGCGCGGCGACGAGTCGGCGGCCGCCAGGGCGGAGACGCTGAAATAGCGCGGTCGCACGCACCGGCGAACGCCGCAGGCGCGCGAAAACCGCCCTTTTACAGTTGGGCCAGCATATAATCGGCGGACGACACCTTGAATTCGCCACCGTTTTCGACGTTGACGTGCGTCACCACGCCGTCCTTGGCGATCAACGAATAACGTTGCGAGCGACCGCCCATGCCAAAACCGCTCGCGTCTAGTTCGAGGCCGACGGCCTTGGTGAAGACGCCGTTGCCGTCAGCCAGCATCAGGATCTTATCGCCGACCTTTTGATCCTCGCCCCACGCTTTCATCACGAAGACATCGTTGACCGATACGCAAGCGATGGTGTCGACGCCTTTAGCCTTAAGAGCCGCCGCTTGATCTTTAAAACCCGGCAGATGCTTGACCGAACAGGTCGGCGTGAAAGCGCCCGGCACGGCGAACAGGCCCACGGTCTTGCCGGCGAAAATCTCCTCGGTGGTTATCGGCTTGGGGCCTTCCGCGCCGAAGGTCATAAAACTCGCGCTGGGAATCTTATCGCCGACGTTAATGGTCATGATGTTTTTCTCCGAAAAAAGGGGGGCGTGGCGTTCACATAGAGGCGTGGGGGCCGCTCGCCAAGGCCATCTTGGCCCGCGATTACGACAATGACTTGCGCCCGTGTCTTGAATCCGCGGCGCGCAGGCCCGATCATACAACGATGCCGCTCGCTGACAGACCCTATCTTTCCGGCCGATTGTTGGTGGCCATGCCCGGGATTGATGATCCGCGCTTCGAGCGTTCGGTGATTTTTCTGTGCGCCCACGATGCGGCGCATGCCATGGGTTTAACCATCAATCGTCCCGTGGACGGCCTGACGGTGGCCAATTTGCTCAAACGCCTCAACGTCGATCCGATAGATGGCGCCGGCCTCGATCTGGTGCTGATGGGTGGTCCCGTCGAGCCGGAGCGCGGATTTGTTCTGCATACCGACGATTACGCCGGCGAAACCACCAGTTTGCCGATTCCGGGCGGCACGGTTCTGACCGCCACGCGCGAGGTGCTGGAGGCCCTGGCTTGCCGTCAGCCGCATCCGCGTCGGGCGATCATGACTCTGGGCTATGCCGGCTGGGACGGCGGCCAGTTGGAGCGCGAAATACGCGGCAACGTTTGGTTGGTGTGCGAGCCGGATGAGGCCCTGCTATTCGATGACGACCATGAGCACAAATGGTCTCGCGCTTTGGCCAAGATCGGCGTGGCCGCCGAACGCCTATCGGCGCAAACCGGACGGGCCTGAAACCAGGCCGAACATCAGATGGTCGCGCCAGACGCCATCGATCTTTAGATAGTCGGCGGCAAGGCCTTCCTGTTTGAAGCCCGCATTCAGCAACACCCCGCGGGACGGCGCGTTTTCCGGCACGCACGCCGCCTCCAAGCGATGCAGCGCCAAACGTTTGAAACTGAATGCCGTGACGGCCCGCACGGCCGCCAAGGTATGACCGCGGCGTGCGAAGGGCTGGCCGATCCAATATCCCAGCGTCCCCATCTGCGCCACGCCGCGCCGAATATTTGACAGCGTTACGCCCCCAACCAGCATGCCGTCCTCACTGCGGAACACTAAGAACGGATACGCCGCGCCGCGGTCGACATCGTTTGCATAGGCCGACAACCGACGGCGGTAGGCCGCGCGACTGAGATCGTCGGCGGGCCACGTGGGCTCCCAAGGCTGCAAAAAGCCCCCCGACCGCGCCCGCAAGCTCGACCACGCCGCGTAATCCGTCGCCCGGTGTGGTCGCAACCGCACCCCCTCGCCGGTAAGGCGAAGGTCGTTATCAGGCGCGATCCAATCGAGCAGGGCCATGGCGCGACGATTGTCGCGCGGAAACGAGCGCAGGGCAAATCAGCCGGCGACTAGCGCGTTTACAGCACTGCGAACATCCTTCCCTCCCCGTAATGGGTAGGGCCATCAATCACCTCTTTCGCGCCAAACCCCGCGCCACCACCGGCGCGAGATGGGCGGCGATCCACGCCACACCGGCGGCGTTGGGATGAATGCCATCGCGTTGCAGCAACGCCGGGCGACCGGCGACGCCGGCCAGCAGATCGGGATAGAGGCTTACGCCCAGGCCTTTGGACACAGCGGGAAACACCGCGTTGAAATCGCGCGCATAGCCGGCGCCAACGGCGCGGGGGGCCAGCAAGCCGGTCAGGATCACGTTTATGCCGCGTGCGCGCAGCCGCCGAACGATGGCGCTCAGATTGGCCCGAGTAATTTTGGGGTCAACGCCTTGCAACAGATCATTTCCACCGAGGGCCACCACACACAGTCGTGTGTCGGGTTGGACCGAGAAGTCCACGCGCGCGAAGCCCGCGCCGGTGGTGTCGC
>JANXWN010000357.1 GCA_025351125.1 Caulobacteraceae bacterium
CTCCCTGAGGCCCGGTCGGGCCGGTCGCTCCCTGGATACCTTGTGGCCCGGTCGGACCGGTCTGACCCTGAATTCCCTGTGCTCCGATCGGTCCGGTCGGACCCGAAGGCTTCGCCCAAGCATTGGATATCTCGGCCTACAGCTTCGTCGACGCCGCGCGGCGCGGCGCTCGTATCATGCCTAGGGGCGGATCGATGATCACCTTGACCTATCTGGGCGCGGAACGCGCCATTCCCAATTACAACACGATGGGCGTGGCGAAGGCGGCGCTGGAGGCGGCGACACGCTATATCGCCCGCGATTTGGGGCCGCAAGGCATTCGCGTCAACGCCATTTCCGCCGGCGCCATGCGCACGCTGTCGTTGGCCGGAATTTCCGGCGGGCGCGGTATGTTGGCTCAGGGCCGGGCGCTGAGCGCCTTGAAGGAAGACACTTCGATGGAAGGCGTGGCCGGTGCGGCGTTGTGGCTATTGTCAGACCTCGGTCGCTCCACGACCGGCGAAATCGTGCACGTGGACGCCGGTTTTCACATGATGGGTCTGCCGGGCGGGGAGGACACGTAATAGCCGATGACCGATGCCCTCGACGCGGATGTTGTAATTGCCGGGGCGGGCATGGCGGGCGCCACTTTGGCCTTGGCCTTAAGCACCGGCGGCTTGAAGGTCGTGCTGATCGATCCGCAGTCGTTCGACGCGCAAATAGAAGAAACCTTTGACGGCCGCGCCAGCGCGATCTCATTTTCCGCCTTCCGGCAGTGGCGAGCCTTGCGCGTCGCGCCGCTTTTGGAGCCGCACGCCCAGCGGATCGAGCAAATCCTGGTCACCGACGGCAAGAACCCCGGCGCTTCGGCCGGGTCGCCAAGCGGTGTCGCTCTGCGCTTCGACGCCGCCGAAATCGCCGACCGCTGCGACGGCGAGCCCTTGGGTTATATGCTGGAGAACCGCCAAATCCGTGCCGCCCTTGCGACGGCCGTCGGCGCGGCGGCGATTACCGTTCTAGCACCGTCAGCGGTGGCGCGCGTGGAGGTCACGGCGGGAGCAGCGGCGGTTTATTTGGTTGATGGCGCTGTCCTACGCGCAAAGCTGGTGGTCGGCGCCGACGGGCGAAATTCGCGCGTACGCCAGGAGGCGGCGATTGGCGTGACCGGTTGGAGCTATCCGCAATCGGGGGTTGTTGCGACGGTGTCGCTGGAGCACGATCATCGCGGCGTGGCCTACGAACACTTTCTTCCGGCGGGTCCGTTCGCGATTTTGCCCCTGACGGAGCGCCGCGCGAGTTTGGTGTGGACCGAGCGTTCCGCGCGCGGCGCGGCGCTTAAAGCGGCGCGTACGGAAGTGTTTGAGGCGTATTTGCGCCGCCGCTTCGGTGATTTCCTGGGCGAGGTGCGGGTGCAAGGCCCCCGGTTCGTCTATCCGCTCGCTTTGCAATTGGCTGATCGGCTGACCGCGCCGCGTATTGCCCTCATCGGCGATGCCGGTCACGCCATTCACCCGATTGCCGGCCAAGGTCTGAACATGGGGCTAAAAGACGCCGCCGCCCTGGCGCAAGTCGTGATCGAGGCGCTGCGTTTGGGCGAGGACATCGGCGCTGAATCGGTGCTGGACGGCTACGCCCGCCGGCGCGGCGTCGACAACGTTGGCGTCGCGGTGGCCACCGACCTGTTTACCCGCTTGTTTTCCAACAACAATCCCGTCGTTCGCGCGGCCCGCGACGTCGGTATCGCCGCCGTCAACCGATTCGGCCCGGCGCGTCGTTTTTTCATGACCGAAGCGGGCGGCGGGCTGGGGGATTTGCCGCGGCTGCTACGGGGCGAGGCGGTTTAGATTGAAACGAGCCTTCCGCGTGCCCAGAAAATACAACGCGCCGATGCGCGTGCCCAAGACCGATACCTCGCGGTTTATTCCGCCGCCATAGCCAACGGCGCCGCCTGCGCGCCCCTTAGCAAACGGCCCGGCAAAGCCCCTGTCGCTTCGCCGTTCCGGTAGGTCACCGTTCCGGCCACCACCGTCGCCACATAGCCCTGCACTTTTTGAATCAAACGCCGTCCGCCGGCAGGCAGATCGTAGACCACTTGCGGGGCCTGCAGGGTCAAGCCCGCGTGGTCGATGACATTGAGATCGGCGCGATAACCGGGAACCAGCAAGCCGCGATCATAAAGGCCGACGGAGCGAGCGGTATCGCGGGTCTGCATAGCGATCACGTCTTCCAGCCGCAGCTTGGGCCCTCGCGTGCGGTCGCGCGTCCAGTGGGTCAGCATGGTGGTCGGGAAGCTGCCGTCGCAGATCATGCCGACGTGGGCCCCGCCGTCGGACAGGCCGGGCACGGTGTCCGGATGGCTGATCATGGCGTGGACGGCGTCGAGCGAACCCTCGGCGTAATTTAGGAAAGGAACATACAGCATTCCACGTCCGCCACGTTGCAGCATGTGGTCGAGGGCGACCTCTTCTGGAGGGACGCCCCGCGCGGCGGCAAGAGCGCTAACGGTCGTCGCCATCGTCGGCTCATAGTCGGGTTTAAGATCCATCAGGTGCATCCGGCCCCAAGCGGTCGGCAAACGCCGCACTGAATCCGCATCGGGCATTTCGCCCAGCAAGCGCGCGCGGAAAGCGGGATCGCGCAGACGCCCGACTCGGGTTTCCAGCGGTAGATTGGCGATTTCGCGATAGGCCGCGACGTGGCTAAATGGATTGAGCGTAAGCTCCAGGCCGAGCAAAACGCCGACCGCCCGCGCGGCGACTTGCGCCTTCATCGGCAAGCCGGCCGCCGCTGCGTCTTCCAGCGCCGACAGCAGCGTTTTGTAACCGTCCGGATCGATCGGGCTTTGCGCCAGCGTAAAGCCCATCGGCCGCCCGCACCGCTCGACAATCCGCCGCAACATGGCGAATTCCAGAACCGGGTCGGTGAAATCCGACACCACTTGCAAAACCCCTTTTCCGGCCTGGGCCAAAGCCATGGCGATGCCGGTCAGTTCGTCCTCACCCGCCGTCAAGGTCGGGGTGGGTGCGCCGTCGCTGGTGCGATGATTAAGCGTGCGCGAGGTGGTGAAGCCAAACGCCCCCGCCTCAACCGCGGTTCGGGCGATGGAGGCCATGGCGCGAATGTCGGCGGCGGTCGCCGGTTCGCGGTTCGCGCCGCGCTCGCCCATCACAAATACCCGCAGAGCGGCGTGTGGCAACTGGCTGCCAATATCCACATCAAACTGCCGTTCGGCCAGTGCGTCGAGATAGGATTCGTAGCTCTCCCAGGTCCACGGCAGACCTTCGGTCAAAACCGGGAACGGAATATCCTCCACGCCCTCCATCAAACGAACCAAGCGGTCGTGATCGGCCGGCTTGCAGGGCGCAAAACCGACGCCACAATTGCCCATTATGACCGTCGTGACGCCGTGCCAGGACGACGGTTGCATCCGACCATCCCACGTCGCCTGCCCGTCGTAATGCGTATGGACATCAACAAATCCGGGCGTAACGATCATACCCGCCGCGTCGATCTCCTCGTGGCCGACGCCGGGAACTTCGCCCACCGCGGCGATTTTCCCGTCTTTGATCGCGATATCGGCGATGAATCCCTCGCGCCGGGTGCCGTCGATGACCTGTCCGTTGCGGATTACCAGATCATAGGATTGTCGCATCGCACACACTCCATAGCCGCGCGTAAACCTGCCCGCCGCTGGATTTTCTACTCATATGGCGGCTTCGTCCAGAGACTCGCGCGCTTTGCCGTTTGGCGGCGGATGCCCATGCAGCGTGCGACCCCAGCAAGCCATGCTTGACCGCAACCGCGCCGCGCCGCGCCGAGCAAGATGAACGCGGTCTGACCGGAATCTTCACACCTGAGTCATTCGTCGGTGCGCAGGGTGCTGGAGATATCCAACGCCAATAACGAAAGAGACACCATGTTTGCCAAAGCCGCCACAACCGCCGTCCTCGCCGCCACCGTCATCACCGGACTGGCCGTTCCCGCGCAAGCCCATAGCCGGCGCCATCATGATCGTCATTATCAAGCGCGGGCCGACTACGCTTCGCCCCGCGATTGCCAAAGCAATGGCACGACCGGCCTGATCGTCGGCGGCGTCGCCGGCGGTCTTGCCGGTAATGCGATCGCGGGCCACGGCAACCGTACGGTCGGCACCGTCGTCGGCGCGGCCGGCGGGGGGTTGCTCGGTCGCGCTCTTGATCGCCACCACTCGCGCTGTTGATCCCGATCATTCCGTCGATGCCCGCCCGTACTCAAAGGCTTTTTCTATTCGCCGAACCCACCTGCTCTGCGGACAGACACTCCGTTGCGGATGGAGCCGATAACGGCGCGGTAAAAGCCTCGATAGCGGCAGCATCCAATTGCTCCGTTGTCGCCCGCCCGGACGTGCTGGCGGACGGTTGCGGGTGAACGACATTGCTGCAACCCTACAGCTTCGCTAGGCGACCACCGTCCACATTGAGGGTCGTGCCGGTGACGAAGGCCGCATCGTCGGAAGCGAGAAAGGCGACGGCGGCGGCAACGTCCTCCGGCCTGCCCACGTCGGACTTGTCGATCTTCTCCGCGCCTGACTTCACGTCGGGATTGTCCCACAACATCGCGGTATCGATGGCCCCGGGCAAGATGGCGTTGCTGCGGATACCCTTGGGCCGGCCCTCGATGGACGTCGTGCGGGTCAGTGACAACATGGCCGCCTTGGCCGCGGCATAGGGCGCGGCCAGAGCTTCCGTTTGCATCGCATGGATGCTCGCGACGTTTACGATCGCCCCGCCGGGTTTCATGGTGCGAAAGGCGTGTTTCGTGAAATTGAAGGCTCCCATCAAATCCACGTTCAGGACCGTCATCCAGTCACCGCCCGTCAGATCCTCAATGGCTTTGAAATTCATGATGCCGGCGTTGTTCACGATCGCATGGACGGCGCCGAATCGCTCTACGGCTCCTCGGACGACCGCCATCACGTCAGCCTCGGTCGACACGTCACATTTCGACACCCAGACGTCAGGCGCCCCCGCTGACTTGACTTGGTCCACCATCGTCAGGGCCTTTTCGGGGGAAAGGTCCGCCATGACAATCCGCGCGCCTTCCGATGCCAGCCGCTTGACGATGGCCAAGCCGATCCCGCCGCTAGCTCCGCTCACGATCGCTGTTTTGTTCGCAAAACGCATGGTTCAACCTTCCGATTGAGGGTGATTGGACGCCGATGCGCCACGGGCGTTGAAGGCGCGGGCCTGATCCTCCTTCGCCGCGCGCTCGCTCCCGCCGTGCTCGCTGGGCATGACAATCGGGGCGGTCAGGCAAACGCTTTGGGTCGGCAGGACGTCACGCCAGTCCGCGATCAAATCGCGATAGGCCTTACCGACCGGACGAAGATTGCGATCCAAGTCATAAAGGCCGAGCGGATTTACCGTTCCGTTATTCTCACGCAGCGCCGTGTCCCAATCGACTTGGTCAGTCAGCGAATACCAAGTGAAGCCCAATATCGGTATGCCGTCGTTACGCACGCGCAGTACATTGGCCCATTCCTTTTTCAGCCACTTGACCGCCTCGTCGCCATGGGGACCCTGGGCATAATTGGTTTCTGTATGCATCACCGGCAAACGGTACCGGTTGTAATACTGACGCGTAATTTCGTTATATCCAAATATCTCGCCCGACGCCGACGTCGAGCCGTCCGCCTCTACAAGGTGTTCATTCGTGACGTAATAGTCATTTCCCATAATACAATGTTGTTTTAATTGATTGCCTAAGAAAAAATGATACTCGTCGCTGGTCATACCGTTATCGAGAAGATATTCGTACATCTGAGAGTTGACCCGATGTCCGTAGTTGAGGTCTAGCGACAAAAAACGCTCGGAATTCATTATTTCGGCGGGTGCTATCGCGATCGGTCTTTCGGCATGGAAGTATTCGGACGACTCGCTTTGGACGAAAATGGCGTCGGGACGAACCTCAAGAATCGCCTGCATAGCCAGGACGTTGGCCTTCACGAGGTGCTTAAGGGCGGTGACAAATCCCCTGTCACTCGCCAGCTGTTCGTTCCACCATCCATAACGGGCGGAAAAGGTCGCGCAAACATACATCTCGTTTACCGGCGTATAAAGTTGCACCCACGAGTATCGCTGCGCGAAGGCGCTGGCATAGTCCTTGAACAGCTTGGGAAAATCAGGATTTTGGAAGTCTCCGACGAAATCGGGCACGCCGAAGTGGCACAAATCGACGATTGGAACGATGTCCCGGCGCTTCAGATCGGCTAAAGTCTCGTCTGAAAAACCCCAATCGTATTTCTGTGCACCCGTGAACGTCCTATGGATCGGCGGTCCGTATCTGAGAAACTGCAGTCCAAGATCCTGGACCAGCTGGAAGTCGGTTTTCCAATGCTTGTAAAAACCACACTTTTCGAGTTCATCCACACGTATTTTGCCGCCATTTATTGTAGGGACGCTATTTTCGATCCCCGTGGCGAACATGAAGCCGGACATGAATTTCTGCTCAACCCGGGCCGAGCGACGCGGCGCGCGGCGCGATAGAATGAGAGATACGAAACATCGTCAGACTCCTCGATCGTTCGGCCGCGGCGTGGCGGCATCGCCGCAAGCCACCCGCAGTTAAACCCTCGCGCAAGCCGGCGGTTCCCCTTTGCCGAGGCGTCGAATATCCGGTTTCGTGATCGGTGAGCGCGCGCCGGGTTTGATTTATCGGGAGAGCGCGCCCCACCCATCCAAGCGGGGGCGCCGACGATCTGTCATCCCGTCAAAGATAACCGTCAATGACAATCAAGACACATGCCTAGCGTTTGAACGATGCTTCCGGCGGTCAGAACCGCTCGCCGACCATCGCCTCGCTCTTGGCCCACAGCGCTTCAGCGCGGGCCGGGTCAAGGGCGTAGGCGCGCACGCCGCCGCGCGCGGTTGGGTCTTCGACGGTCTCGGCCACGTGGCAGTCCTCGCAATAGCGACCGCCCACGGCGGCGGCATCCGCTACGACAGCGGTCCAGACGGAGGTGGCGGCCCCCTGCGGGACCGATTTAAAGACCATGGCCGGCTGGTCGGAATTCGCGCTTGCCGAGCCCATGATCTGTTCCATGAGCGCAGGGGTCATGTGCCGGCCCAGTTCGGTCAGAATCACACCCGGATGCACAGCGGCGGCCCGCACACCCCGGTGCTTGTGGCGCGCGTCAAAGCCGACCGCGAAGAGCACATTAGCCGTCTTGGATCGACCATAGGCGCCAAATTCCGTATACGCCGTATGCTCGAAGTTGGGATCCTCCAGGTCGACGTCGGCGAAGCGGTGGCCGGCGGAGGCCAAATTAACGAGCCGCCCACCGGGCTTTAACAGAGCGGCGATACGGTTGATCAGCACGAAATGGCCCAGATGATTGGTGCCGAACTGCGTTTCAAAGCCATCGGCGGTGGTCCCTTTGGGGCAGGCCATGACCCCGGCATTGGCGATGATCACGTCGAGGGCTCGGCCGTCCGCGTTCAGCGAGTCGGCGCAGGCGCGCACGCTATCGAGCGAGGCCAAGTCCAGCTGCACTAGCTCCAGCCCGCCGCCGTTCGCGGCGCCGTCGCTCGCCGCCGCCGTGGCCCCGCGGGCCTTTTCGAGGTCGCGCGCGGCGCCGACCACTTGCGCGCCGTGAGCGGCCAGGACGCGGACGGTCTCGACCCCCAGGCCCGCCGAGGCGCCGGTCACCAATATGCGCTTGCCGCTGAGATCGACGCCCTTGAGCACCTCGTCCGTGGTGCTTTCCGCGCCGAACGATCCGGCCATGACGTTCTCCCTGCATTGCGATGTTGCTGGGTCCACTCTGCAACAGCGGTGCGACAGACGCAACGCCAGGGGCTATCGCCCGATGGTTTTTCATAACACGTAACGGTTTTTGGCCGACCTTCCGCCACGGCGCCTCTTGTCGCGACGAATTTCAACGCGTAGCAAATCGGCGCAAGCGCCCCCACGGCGGCCGCATGGGAGAGAGAAGATGGACGATCTGGTGATCCGCAACGCGCGCGTCGTGGACGGCTCCGGCGGCGCGGCGTTTTCAGCCGACGTCGCGGTGCGTAACGGCATGATTTCGGGGGTGGGCGAGGTCGCGGGCCAAGGGCGGCGCGAGATCGACGCCCGCGGCCAAGTGCTGGCCCCCGGCTTCATCGACATCCACACCCACTACGACCCGCAGATCTGCTGGGACCGTCTGGCGACGCCCAGCCTAGAGCATGGCGTCACCACCGTCGTGATGGGCAATTGCTCGCTCAGCCTCGCGCCTGTGCGCCCGGAAGGACGCCGCAAGCTGATCAAGATGTTCGAAAAGATCGAGGATATCAAGGAGGCCACCTTCGACGAGGCGGTGCCGTTCAGCTGGGAATCCTTCAGCGACTATATGGATCATGTGCGTCCGGGGCTTGGCCTTAACATCGGCGCCCTGGTGGGGCACTCGGCCCTGCGCTTTTACGTCATGGGCAAGGAGAGCCAGGACCGCGTGGCGACGGACGCGGAGATCGAAACCATGTGCGTCCTGCTCGAGCAGGCCATGGCCGCCGGCGCCATGGGTCTCTCGACGTCCTACATCGATATCGACGAGGACAACCGGCCCGTGCCCAGCCGGCTGGCGGACATGCGTGAGAAAATCGCCCTGTGCAAGGCGATGGCCAAGAGCGGCCGGGGCGTATTGCAGACCGTGCCGTATTTCATCGATCTCGAGCAACAGCTGGCCAATATCGAAGAGCTGGGCGAGCTGAGCCTCGCCAGCGGGGTGACCTGCTCTATCGCTCCGATTATCTACAGCCCGGTCGCGCCGGACGCCTGGAAGCGCAGCGTGGCCAAGCTTGAGGAACAAAGGGCGCGCGGCGCCAAGGTGTACGGCCAGTCCATGCCGCGCAGTTTCGACATGAATATCCGCCTGTCGGAAACGTCCTTCCTCCTGTTCGGCACGCCGTCGTGGAACGCGATCATGCAACGCCCGGTGGCGGAGCGGATCGCCGCGTTCGGCGATCCGGCCGCCCGGGCGGGCCTAGTCGAGGCCGCCGCAGCAAGCCTGCTGCCGCTGATGCACATCCTGCGCATCGGCGACACCTACAGCGCCGAGAACAAGTCCCTAGAAGGCAAACTTCTGTCCGAAGCCGCGCTGGAACTGGGTAAGTCCCTGCCCGACGCCATGCTGGATATTGCCCTGCGCGACGGCCTGCAGACCGAATTTCAGTTGAAGGGCGCGATCCACGCCGATCCTGACCAAGTGATCCAGTTGTTGCAGCATCCTCTGGTGCATATTGGCGCTTCGGACGCGGGTGCGCACGTTTCGCAGTTCTGCGGCGCGGGCGACACCGGCACCCTGCTGGACTTCTACGTACGCCAACGCGGCGACATGACCCTGGAGCGCGCCGTACACCGGCTGACCGGCGAAGTGGCGCAGGCCTGGGGCATGGCCGATCGCGGCCTGGTGCGCGAGGGCTATGCGGCGGACTTGGTGATCTTCGATCCTCAGACCATCGGCCGGGGCGAGGAGCAATTCGTTTCCGACTTCCCCGGCGAGGCGCGCCGCTATGTCTGCCACGCCAAAGGCATAGACACGGTCATCGTCAACGGCGCCGTGGTCCGCGAGGCCGGCGCCTATACGGAGGCGCGGGCCGGGGTATTTGTCTAAGGTTGCTCTAGAAGAGCTTGATGACGAAACCAATGAGAGAGCCGACGACAAAGATGTAAATCGGCGGCATGCTCATCAGCAAGCCGGGCACGCGCTTTTCGGGCGCCTTGTAGTAGCCGAAGGCGTACCATAGCCGACCGATCGGCCAGATCAGGCCGATGCCCGCGGCCCAGCGCGGGTCGACGGCGAGGCTGAACAGCCACAGACCGGGCAGGAAGAGGGCCAGATGCTCGAGCGTGTTCTGGTGCGCGCGGACATAACATTCGTACGCCGGCGGTCCGGCGTGCGCCGGTGCGCTGACCTTGAAGCGGCCGCGCGCCATGCCCGACTGCAATAGCGTGAAATAGTATACCCCCAGCGCCAGACCGCTGACGATGCCGGGATAAACGTAATTCCCCATGACGTCTGCCTTGCGTTCGCGGACCAGTCGCGCCCTTACCGCTTGGCGCCGAGGCCCGGTCCGCCGGTTCCCGCGAACTCCGGCCCGGCTTCGTGCCCCAGCAGAATCTTGCCCAGGTCGGTGAACAGAGGGTGGGCCACCCAGCGGTGCGTGGCCGCGCCATGGGCGTCGCGCAGCTTGCGCTCCAGAGGACTCGCCATTTGCATGCCGCTGGTGCCGGCGGCGTTATGCAGGACGTCCACCACCTCCATGCAGGCATTGGCGCCGTACGTACAGGCCAGCCGCGCGTTCTGCGTTGTCATGGCCGAGGGCGCCGCGGCGCCAGCGCGCAGTTCTTCTTCCACCTCGTGCATAGCTTCGAGCACATAGGCCCGGGCGGCCCGGTACTTGGCTTCCATTTCGCCCATGCGGTGCTGGGCGATGGGCCGTTCCGCGAGCTTGGACGCGGACAAGAACGGGATCTTGTTGTTGGCGATCTCCACGAAACTGCCGAGAGCGCCGCGCGCCACGCCCAACGCGATGGCGACCTTGTTGTAGGAGAGCCGCAGGGGCACGGGGATGCGGAAGACCGGGTTGTCGTAGTGCGGCGGGACCGTCACCAGCTCGACGTCGCGGTGCCTAGCTTGCACCACGCCGCCGACGGTACGGACCGTGTCGCTGCCCGAGCCACGCAGGCCGGCCATGTTCCACACGTCCAGGATTTCGTATTGCGACTTGTGCAGCATCCACATGCGCGCGGCAAAAGGGTTGGCGGTATGTTCCTCGCCTTCCTTGACCAGCGGCGCGCCCAGGAAGCACCATTCGGAATTGTGGCAACCGCTGATGAATGTCGCCTCGCCCCAGACCTTCACGCTGCCGTCTGCTTGGGCGATCGCGTAGGACGCGGTGCCGCCGGGGCCACCGCCGCCGCACATCACCACGCGCGGATTGTCGAGAAAAATCTCCTTGGCGGCGGCCTTGGGCATGCCGCCGGCGGCCATGGCGTTGATCTCCGAGCCCAACATGACGTTCCAGGCCACCGAAGCGTCTATCGCCGCCATGGCTTCGAGGATGACGACAGTTTCCACGGCGCTGGCATTCTCGCCGCCCAGCGCCGTGGGCATCGCGAAGCGGAACATCCCTTCGTCGATCAAGGTCTCGACCGTTTGAGCAGGCAGGCGCCGCAGGGTCTGGGCTTGGTCGCCGCCATCAAGGATCACGCTCCGGAGGCGGGCCACGCGTTCCAGCGGCGTCCCGACCAGGGGTTTGACGGCCGCGGCGGGTCTTTCCCGCACGAGTTGATCTGACACGCTTCCTGCCTCCGTTATCGCGCGCGTCCGGACATTGTCGG
>JANXWN010000234.1 GCA_025351125.1 Caulobacteraceae bacterium
ACGGTCGAGCCGACTTACGGCGCCGGTTTTTGGCTGGAGGCGCCCGCCGGGGGCAAAACGCCGTCCTTGATGGCCGGCGCCGGTCCGCTGGACGCCTATTCCGCCCAAGGCCACGACGGCCAGTTCATCATGATCGTTCCCTCAAAGGCATTGGTCATCGTCCGGCTAGGGTTGATGGACGACGGCGACGCCGCCTGGAAGGCGCTGGGCGCATGGCTGACGCCCCTCGTAAACGCCCTCCCGCACGCGCCGGGGGGCGTGGCGAAAGCGATGGCATAAACCCTCCCCTCCCACCGTCATCACCGGTCTTTAGTCGCGGTGACCCATTCGGCGCGACGTTGCAATGGCCGCGCCGGCGCGGCCACCCCTGGCGGCTCGCCCAATGGGTAGCCGGGACTTACGCCCGGCTATGACGGAGGGGATTGGGCAGAATGGGTGGCATGTAGCTCTATTGCAACATCCGCCATTATTGATATTCCACCGCGGGGACGCGACTGCCCGTTCGAGGCTGAGGCATGGCACTTGGCGAATATTGACGCACTGGCACTCGGCGCCGTCCCGCTCTCGCCGATCAAGCCGTCGGTGTTCGTTAAGGTCGCCTACGGCCTGGGCCAAGCGGCCCAGAGCGGGGGGTTCGACGCGGCCATCGGTTTCGTGTTCTTTTACTATTCGGCGGTCCTGGGGCTCTCCGGGGGTCTGGTGGGCGCCGCGCTCGCCGTCAGCCTCGCCTTCGACGCCGTGGTCGATCCCCTGGTCGGCTCGTGGTCCGACAACATGACATCCCGCTTCGGCCGCAGGCTTCCCTTAATGATCCTAGCGGCGCCGCTGGTGACGCTCGCCGTCGGACTGCTGTTCTCCCCGCCGCCCGGGCTGGGTCAGGCCGCGCTATTCAGCTGGCTCGCCTTCACCTCGGTGGCGGCGCGCAGCGCGATCTCTCTGTTCAACGTGCCCTACATAGCCCTGGGCGCCGAAATGTCGACGGACTATGCGGAGCGCACGCGCATCGTGGTCTATCGGGCGTTCGCGGGCATAGTCGCGGCGGTGGCCATCACCGCGATCGGCTATTCGCTGTTCTTCGCCAATGGCGGCCTCCAGAGGCCCGGCAGCTATGGGGGCTTTGGCTGGTCTGTGGCCGCGCTTCTGCTGGTGTGCATGACCCTGTGCTGCCTGGGCGTCGGCCGCTACGCGGCGCGGCTGCCGCAGCCGGAGCGGGTTTTGGGGCGCATCTGGACACGGCTCCCCGGCGAGGTCGCCGAGATTTTCCGCAATCCGTCGTTTCGCCTGCTGTTCGTTTCGGCGGTGGTGCTGTTCACCGCCACCGGCCTTAACGCCAGTTTGAACAACCACGCCTTCGTCTTCGTCTGGCAGATGAAGGGCGAGCTCATCCAGTTCATCAGCTACGCCTACCTTGCGGGTATCCTATTGGGCGTCATCGCCGCGCCGATGCTGCAAACGATTATGGAGAAGAAGAACGTCGTCGTTATCGGCTTCGGCTTGCTCATCGCCAACTGGCTCGTGATCCAGGGCCTAATGCTCGCGGGCCTCTACCTGCCTCTGGGCCATAACGCCCTCCTGCCGATGCAAATCAATTCCTTCACCGCCGGCATCGGCACCGGCTTTGTCTCGGTGGCCTATCCCTCGATGATGGCCGACGCCGCCGACGAGCATGAATATCTCTATGGGCGGCGGCGCGAGGGGCTGTATTTCGCCGGCCTGGGTTTCGCCAACAAGGCGGCGACCGGGCTGGGCGTCATGTGCGCCGGCGTGGCCCTTGACCTGATCCACTTCCCCAAGGATATCGGCCGCACCGTCGGCGCGGTCTTGCCGCACGACATGCAGGCGCGGCTGGTGCTGGTGTGGGGTCCGATCGCCGCGGTGTTCGCGGTGGCGTCGCTGTTGATCCTGTCGGGCTACCGCATCCATCGCGCGCGCCACGCAGAGATCGCGATGGCCCTTGGACGCACGGTCGCCGATCCCGCCACGGCCTAGCAAGACCAGAGCAAGGCCATCGGATGAGACGCCACGGAGGATGCCATGACCGATAATTCAATTGAGCGGGCGACCCGGTCGGATCGGCCTCCCGAGACGCCCGATACCGCCGCGCTCCGCGCCCGCCTGGCCGCCACAACGGCATCAAGGGATTGGACATCCTTGATCCCACCGACACCGATCGGGCCGTCGAACTCTTTCGCCGGGACGGCTTTGTAGTCATCGCCGATGCGTTGAACGACGAACAGGTCGAGATTCTCGCCCAGGGTTGCAACGACGTGGTCGCCGACATCCTCGCCTTGGACCAGGACCGCTCGGGCAATCGCGGATCCCATCGCTATTCCTTCGGCGGCTGCAGTCTGACGCGCAGCCAATTGCATCGGCCGGAGTGGCAGATGCTGCTCGATATCCCGATCGTCACCAAGATCGTAACGGCGATTTTCGAGTCGCCGAACTATGTGTTGCGGGCGGCCAGCGGCGACTTCTGTCTGCCCGGAGCGGTGGAATATCAGCCGCTGCATTCGGATGTCAGCGATTGGCGCGGCGCCGCGGCGACGCCGTTCAGCGCCTTTCACGACCCACGCCGGCATGTCAGCGTCCGCGACTTGCCCTGTCCCTATGTCTGCGTGAATTTCCTGCCGCAGGACGTCACCCGCTTCAATGGGCCCACGCGGCAGATTCCGGGCACCCAGCATTCCCGCGCGCCGATCCCCAGTCTGGCGAATGAACCCGAATGGATGCGGCTCAGCACCGTGTGTCCCGCGCCGGCCGGGGCCATCATGGTGCGCGATGTACGCGCTTGGCATGGCGGCACGCCGAATATTTCCGACGCCATGCGGGCGATTCCCAATCTCGAGTTCTACGCCCCCTGGTTCCGCGAGCCGATCGTTCCCGGCATATCCTATGGCGACTACAAGAAACTTTCCGAACATGCCCAGCGCCTCGTCAGGCACTGCGTCGCCGATTCCAGCGAGACGCTGGTCACCGGGGCGACCCTGCGCGCGCCATGACCAGACGCCGCGGAGGGGTCTCATGAAATATCGCCGGCTCGGTCGTTCGGCGCTACGGGTCAGTGCGCTTTGCCTCGGCACCATGAACTTCGGACCACGCACCTCCGAGTCGGAATCCTTCGCGATTCTGGATGAGGCCGTCGCCGCCGGCGTCAATTTCATCGACACCGCGAACCAATACGGCGGCCATCTGGGCGTCGGGGCCACCGAAGCCTTGCTCGGCCAGTGGCTCGCGCGGGACCGGGCCCGGCGGGACAGGATCGTGCTGGCGACCAAGGTCCATGAGCCGATGTCGGACGACGTCAACGACCGTGGCCTGTCGGCCCGACTTCACATTCTATCGCGTGAGGGGCGAATGAACGATTAAGGTCGGACATGGCCAGAGTTTAAAGGCGGCGCCCGCCGCGTCCCCGCCCCCTCCCGCTCGGCTGACGCCGAGTCGCTTCCCCTAGGAGGGGAAGAGAAAGACCTCAATTGCCTGGCCCCTTCTGGGACGCGCGAGGGATCGATTTTCGAGTTGGAACGTTGGGGGTGTGCCGGGTCGGCGATTTCTCAACGTTTTGTCGATCTTCGCCCGTCACCCAGGAGATTTTGTAATGCGCCTCGCCCTCTCACTCATCGCCGCGATCGCCTTGACCGCGTGTTCACCGGCGGCCACGCCCAAGGTGGATCAGGCCGGCGCGGATCTTAAGGCCGCCGGACAGGCGGGCGACGCCGCCGTCGAAAACCTCGCCGGGGCCGCGGTCGTCGACGCCAAAACCGGCGCCGCGAGAGCCGCGACGGCCACCGGAACGGCCATGGAAAGGGCCGGTTCGGACCTTAAAGCGCAAGCCAACAAATAGCGCCCGTTGGTCTAGTCGACACGGGTAGTGAGCAAGTTTGAAACTCACACGGCTCACGCGCCAGCGTACGCGGGATAATATCCGAGCAACCGACCGGCTTTGGGATATGTCCGATATGATCGGCGTGGTGGAAGCGGGTGAAAACCCCTTACAGTGCGTGCACCGTATGAAAAGCGCGACTAATCTGCTACCTTGCAGCCATGAGGGGCGAGAGTGAGCTGGCTATGGTCGGGCGTCACATCCGAGAGGGCGACATTATCGTGTCTCGGCAGCGGGATCTTGTGCGGAGACTGCGGGATACCGGACACGACACGCAATCGGCCGAAGAAATCCTAAACACCTACGAATGGGTTCAAGCCGCGCATTTGGAACACTTGCACCGGCTCGAGATACGCCGTTTTTCAAAGTAGCCCACGAGCCGGCGCGCGTTCAGGCCGGGCGCGGCGCGGCGG
>JANXWN010000424.1 GCA_025351125.1 Caulobacteraceae bacterium
TCACAACTGGCGCCCGTGTTGGTGCCGATGTTGAATTGCGGCAGGTCGCCGTCGAACAGCCGCGGGACGCGCGAGCGAATGGAGTGGGCGTCGTACACGACCACGGCGCCGCCCCCGCCGCCAAGGCGGGCGATCTCGTCCTCCAGCGCGGCGTGATAAGGGTCGAAATAGGCGGCCCGGCGGCCGGTGACAGCGTCGGCGTCCGGCTCTTCGCCCGCACGATACAGCCGCTCGCCGTCGAAGGTTTCGGTTGGACAAAGGTCGGTGGTGGTCATGCCGGGGTAGAGCGTCGCTCCGGTCGGATCGCGATTGACGTCGATGACGGTGCGCGAAACGGCCGTGCGCACGACCGTCGCGCCGAGCGCGTCGGCGAAGGCATACAGGCGATCTACCCACCAGTCGGCGTCCTTGCGCGCGAGCCACGGCGAGACCAGCGTGCGTTCGATATCCGCCGGAATCTCGACCCCGCTATGGGGTATACTGACGATCAGCGGCGCCGTTCCGCGCCGGATATCGAGCCAGGTCACGCGCACACGCCGGGAAGATCGTCGAGGGGCCATAGGGCGCCCTCGCGCACAAGCTCGATTGCCGCTTCGATATCGGGATGCAGATGGCGATCTTCGTCCAGATGGGCGACCCGCCGGCGCAAGGTGGCGCGGACCGCTTCCAACGCGCCGCTCGAGGCCAGCGGGCGGTGGAAGTCGCAGCCTTGCGCGGCGGCGATCAATTCGATGGCGATGACGGCGCGCGCGTTGTCGATCATGCCGGTCAGCCGCCGCGCGCCGTGGGCAGCCATGGAGACGTGATCCTCCTGGTTGGCCGACGTCGGGATGGAGTCGACGCTGGCCGGATAGGCGCGTTGCTTGTTTTCCGATACCAGGGCCGCGGCGGTGACCTGCGCCATCATCAACCCGGAGTTCAGGCCGGGATGGGCGGTCAGAAAAGCCGGCAGACCCGACAGCGCCGGATCGACCAGCATGGCGATGCGCCGCTCGGCCAACGAACCGATCTCGCAAACCGCAAGGGCGATAATGTCGGCGGCGAACGCCACCGGTTCGGCGTGAAAATTGCCGCCGGACAAAGCTTCGTCCGTGTCCGGAAAGATCAAGGGATTGTCGGTCACGCCGTTGGCTTCGATGGCCAGGGTCGCGGCCGCTTGCCGCAGGATGTCGAGGGCGGCGCCCATGACTTGCGGTTGACAGCGCAGGCAATACGGGTCCTGCACCCGCGTATCACCGGCGAGGTGAGAGGCGCGGATGGCAGAACCGGCCATCAAGTTCCGCAGGGCGGCGGCTGTTTCTTGCTGGCCGATGTGACCACGCAGGATGTGGATGCGCGGATCGAACGGCGTATCGGAGCCCTTCGCCGCTTCGGTCGACAGGGCCCCGGTGACCAGGGCGCAGCCGAATACCCGCTCGATGTCGAACAGAGCCGCCAGGGCGTAGGCGCAGGAAAATTGCGTGCCGTTCAGAAGGGCGAGACCCTCTTTGGGGCCCAGCACCAGTGGTTCGAGGCCGGCGTCCGCCAAGGCTTGCGCCGCCGCTTTGGGTTCGCCGCCGACCAGCATGTCGCCGACGCCGATCATCGTGGCGGCCATGTGGGCGAGCGGGGCCAAATCGCCGGATGCGCCGACGGAGCCTTGCGTCGGGACGACCGGGGTCAGGTCTTGGTCCAACAAGGCTTGCAACAAGGCCACCGTGGCGGGACGCACGCCGGATGCGCCGCGCGCCAGAGAGGTGAGTTTCAGCGCCATCATCAGTCGGCAGACCGGCACGGGCATCGCTTCGCCAACGCCGACGGCGTGCGATAAAACGATATTGCGCTGTAGGCGCTCAAGGTCTTGCGTCTCGATCCGCACGCCGGCCAATTTGCCAAAGCCAGTGTTGATCCCATAGATCGGCCGGCCTTTCGTGAGGATGCGCCCGACCGCTTCGGCGCTGTTGGCGATGACCGGCGCGGCGGACGGATCGAGCGCGACAGGCGCGCCGCGATAGACCGCGCGCCATTGCGCGAGGGAGACGGCGCCGGGGATAAGAGCGACGCGGGTCATTGGCCGTTCCAAACGCGGGCATGCAGGGGGTTGGCCCCGATGCGATAGACCAGTTGAGCGGGCCGTTCGATATCCCAAATCGCCAGATCGCATTGTTTTCCCGCTTCCAGCGCGCCGACGCTCGCGTGGCGGCCAATCGCGCGGGCGGCGTTTCGCGTCACGCCGATCAGGCATTCTTCGACCGTCAGACGAAACAAGGTGGCGGCCATATTCATGGTCAACAACAACGAGGTGAGGGGCGAGGTGCCGGGATTGCAGTCGGTGGCGATGGCGATCGGCACGCCCGCCCGGCGCAGGGCCGCGACGGGCGGCGGGGTGGTCTCGCGCACGAAATAATAGGCCCCGGGCAGCAGAGTCGCCACCGTTCGCGACGCGGCCATGGCGATGACGCCGTCCTGATCGAGATATTCAAGATGATCGGCCGACTGGGCGCCAAACTCCGCCGCCAGCGCCGCGCCGTGCAAGTTGGAAAGTTGTTCGGCGTGGATTTTCACCGGCAAACCGTGCGCCCGCGCGGCCTCGAACACGCGACGACATTGGGCGGGCGAAAAACCGATACTTTCGCAAAACACATCCACCGCATCGGCCAGATTTTCGGCGGCGATGGCGGGAATCATCACCGTGCATACCTGCTCGATGTAGCCGTCCGGCTCGTCGGTGAATTCCGGGGGCAAGGCGTGCGCGCCCAAGAACGTGGTGGTGACGGTGACATCACGGCGCCGCGACAGGGCGCGGGCGGCGCGCAATTGCTTGAGCTCGTGCTCCAGCGACAAGCCGTAACCCGACTTGATCTCGATGGTCGTCAGGCCCTCCGCGAGCAGATCGTCGAGGCGTGTCAGAGCGGCCGCGATCAAATCGTCTTCGCTCGCCGCGCGCGTCGCCGTCACGGTCGAGAGAATGCCGCCGCCGGCGCGCGCTATCGCTTGGTAACTGACGCCGGACAAGCGTTGTTCGAACTCGGCGGATCGATCGGCGCCGTACACCAGGTGGGTGTGGCAATCGATCAGACCAGGAGTGATCCAGCGGCCGTCGCAGTCGACGGTCTTGGACGCCTCCAGCGACGGACAGTCGACCAGCGATCCGGCGTAAACAATCACCCCGTCCGTCGCGGCGATCACGCCGCGCTCGATCTGGCCCAAGCCGGCGCGATCGGGGGCCATGGTCGCCAAGCGTGCGTTTCGCCATATCGTATCGCAGCGCATCGAGACCCTCGCGACAATCAGCGGCCATGCTTGCGCATTTCATTTAATATGTCTAGACATAATCGTGAAGCGGCGCCCGCCGTGCACCGCGATCGCGGGCTTGCGGCGCGCACCGACCGCAGTTTTCGGGCTGAAGGCCCGCGCCATGAGGACGCAACATGGACCACGGCGTTTGGTTCGAGACAGCCCTTTTCGGCGACGCTTGGTGCGAATCCGTCCGCATCACGCATCGCGACGGCTTGATCGTGAGCGCGTCCGCCGACACCCTGCCGCAGCCGGCCGACGAGCGCGTCGCCATCGGTGTTCCCGGCCTGGCCAATGTTCACAGTCACGCCTTTCAGCGCGGGATGGCGGGTTTGGCCGAGACGGCGGGGCCGGCGGACGACGATTTTTGGACCTGGCGCGAGGTGATGTA
>JANXWN010000445.1 GCA_025351125.1 Caulobacteraceae bacterium
GCCGTCGCGGGCAAGCGCTATCAACTCGCAGTCAACGCCGGCGCGAACGCCCTGCACGGCGGTCTGCTCGGTTTCGACAAACAGCTGTGGCGAGGCCGCCGCGTCGCAACCGGCGAGGGTGCGGGTGTCCAGTTTTCACGCATCAGCCCCGACGGCGAGGAGGGCTATCCCGGGACGGTGTCGGTCGCGGTGACCTATCTGTGGACGCGCGATGATCGCCTGATTGTCGACTACGCCGCGATGTCCGACGCGCCGACTCCGTTCAACATCTCGCAGCACAGTTACTGGAACCTTGGGGGGGCATCCTCGGCGTCTTCGGTACTCGCGCACAATTTGATGATTAGGGCCGACCGATACACGTCCGTCGACAAGACCCTTATTCCGACCGGCGTGCTGGCCGACGTGACCGGAACGCCGTTCGATTTTCGTATGGCCAAGGCGATCGGGCGGGATATCGATCAAGCCGATCCACAGCTGGAGATTGGGCAGGGCTACGATCACAACTGGGTCCTGAACGGCGAGGGACTAAGGTTGGTGGCGAGCCTAGAGGATCCGCGATCGGGTCGGCGCATGGCGATCTGGACCGACCAACCCGGGCTACAATTTTATTCCGGTAATGTCCTGGACGGCGTCGTGGGCAAGATGAACCACCCTTATCCCCGCCGCGGCGGGGTGGCGCTGGAGACGCAGCACTTCCCCGATTCCCCCAATCACCCTGGTTTTCCATCGACGATGCTTATGCCAGGCAGCCCGTTTCGTAGCCGTACGGTGTTCGCCTTTTCGACGATATCCGCACGCTGAACGGTCAAGGGTTCGAGCCGGAGGGCGAAAACTAAGCGGAAGACCGATCTGTTCCGAGGCGATCGACCAATGGCAACGTAAGCAGTTGCACGCTCGATGCCCTGGAAAACATGGGATGCACACGGGGGTTTTCCGAAGAGCGCCCCTTCGAGCATGTTCTTCAATGAACCGCGTTACGCCGAAGCTTGCGTAACTTCGCGGAGCGTCTCATCGCCCGTGAGATGCGCCGAAACGCGGCTTCCGTCGAGGATGCCGGCGGAAAGGTTGTCGGCCCGGCTGCAAGTTGCAAAGAGGCGCTGGCCTTTCTCGCGGCCGGAATTGTTAGCGCCGCGATACTCGACGTAAATCTGGTCGATGGGGACTGTTCGCCCTTGGTGGACGCGCTTGTGGGTCGCGAAGTTCCCTTCATCGTCCACACGGCGGTAGAGGTCCCGCCGGACCTGTCAACGCGCTTTTCCGGCTTGGTCGTTTGGATCAAGCCTTGCCCGGCAGCCAGCTTGGTCGCGCAACTTGAGATCTTGCTCGCCGAGGGCGCTGCCAGACCGAAATTAGCCGCCCTATAACGTGTCTTTTCTAGCCTGAGCCGCGAAAGCCCCACGACCCTGTGCGTGGCCTTCCGATCGGTGAGGAAGAACACAGACGAGAAATGTCAAGCGCGCCGTCCTGGCGGCGCGCTCAGGCCCGGACCTTGCGAAAACCATCCGCGATCGGTGTTTGCCGGATTTACGGGCCAGAGTGTCGGTCTCCGCAGAAGGGTGAATTGGTCGCCCGTCACCCTCCATCCACCATCACCGTCGGCACAGGCTAGGAGGTAGACTTCGGCCGACCGCGCGCGCGCCCAGGTTTCGCTTGTCGGTCCCGCATCTGGCGCGATGCGGCTCGTGAACGGCTGGTCGAAGCAAATCCGCCGCCCTCGTTTCAAACGGCGGGTTGTGTCCGAAAATATTCGCACGACCGTGCCCACGACAATGGGGGTGTTTGGCCAGCTTTCCTTATGAACGAGACGGATTTGCACATGCGCGTCGGCTGTGAGACGCGCCGTGCGGTAGGCTCGCGTATCCATCTTTGTGGCGCCTTTAGCTGATGTAACGACCGGCGCTGGGGAGCCCTTGATCACGACCAGCGTGCAAAAAACCCCACGCCTCACCTCACAGCAAGCCGCGTAGCATGCCCCCCTCCAAACAGCAGCCTTGAATCACCCCTCAGGTGATTTAGGAATCCACGTCGTCGACAAAAGCTTGGGCCCAAATCAACCCAGGAGTGGAAACCTTGAACGCAGTTCTACAACTTCTCCTTCCTAAAGCCGGCATGCAGCGACGCCTACGCGTGGCGGCAATCGCCGCCTTCGCGGGCGGGTGGGGAATCCTCACCGGTTTCGTCATATTCATCTGCCTGTCGCAGGCGATGAGCGGGATAGCGGGGGTGAGGGGGCTTTGGGCGCTGGTCGGCACGCTGACCGCCGCTGTCTGCGTCGCCAGCATCGTCGAATATCTACGCGAGCTGGCGTTAGGGCATCCGCCCGCGGCCTCGCAAAACCGACGTCGAACCTTCGCCAGCATCCTATCGTCGGTCCTGCTGATCGTCCTGTTCGAATCCTGCATCATCGCTTTCGAGGAGGTCTCCAAAGCAGGGTTGGAGAGCGCTCACACGCTGTCGGCCATTGTCGATCGCGTGGCCGGGCGCGATCCCCCCACCACTTTGCTCTACGGCGAGACGGAAGACGATCACGTCGCGAATGTCGATGGGTTGCTGCGCGACCTCGAGGTAACCGACAAGCAGGGTCCGCGAAACGCCGGACCGCTCCGGCGAGTCCTCGACTATGTCGGCGAGCAAGACCGGTGGCGGCTGTTTCCAGCCACCGTGCCCGCCGGCGCATTCTTCACCGACCGCGTGGTACGAAGGGGTGAGGGAGAGGGCGCCCTCGTGCGTCGATTGCTTGGATCAGCCAAATTCGCCTCGCCGCCGGCGGCCCCGCGGTCCGCAACCCTGCCGACAGCCCCTCGGTTCGTCACCAGCGACACAGGAAAATTTGACGAAGGCTGCGGCATTGCCTTGGAAGAGTCGCCGCCGCCGCCGCCCGAACCGACCGTCGCTGACGCCCGGACACCGGGCGATGTGTTAGCCGGTGAAGCTGAACGCGCCCGCTATCTTGAGCTCAAACCAGAACAGCGCCGGCGGCTGATGTGCCAAATTCTCAATCGCATGCTGCTCGATCCCGAACTTTACCAGGCGCGGGATTTTGCGGCGCTGGAATTGCCCGCCGGGATCACCGAACCGCTCGAGCGCGACCAGCAGATCGCCGCCGAGCTGAAGCGCCTTGTCGCGCAACCGGCATCAGTCAAGGCTCGCGGGCGGATTGACGAACTCAAGCACCAGCGGCTGTCGGTGCAGACGCTGGTGCTGCTCAACCAGGGGTTACTTTGGTCGGCCCTGCCCGGACATTTTAACAAGCCCCCCGCGTCGGACCTACAACGATGGCTCGATGTGGCGGCGCTCGCTATTGCGTGGATTTTGAGTGGTGCAATCCTGGTGGCCGGCGTGGCCATGGTCGTCTTCGAAGGCGCGGGCGAAGGAAACCGACCGAGCCTGCGGCGGATGATTCTGCGGTCGGTCGCCCGCGCGGCGACGCTTGCCGCCGTCGTCGCGCCGCTCGCGGTCGCCGGCTATGTGCTGCTCACGCGTCTGCTGACCATCCTATTCGATCTGGCCTTCGATCGCGGTGCAACCCGGGGATGGATCTGGGACCAGTTCAATGCCCACTCCGCGCTGCTCGGTATCCCGGTCGCCCCCGTCATGTTGCTGTACTGGCTTGCCCATTGGTTTGCGTTCAGCTGGGTCTTGGCTCTGCTCTTGATCGCCACGCTAATCCGGTTTCATCGCAGCTGGTTTGCGAGAGCGCCGCTCATCTGGCTTGGCTTAGGGTTAGTTGTGTTGGTTCTGAAACCTTATTCGCTGACGGGATTTGCCTCGTTACTCCTGCTCACCGCGTTGGTTTGGATCGTGCCGGCGATCATTCTCGGAGCGACCGCGCCTTTCCTGCAGCCGGGCAGCGTCCTGCCGGCAAGCTGGGGGCCAATCGGAATTGTGGGAGGCCTGGTGCTGGCGGTGGCGACCATCCTGCGTTTTGATCAGTGGTGGGGGCTGGCCCTCCCGGCGGCCTTGCTCGTTTTGGCGGGTCTGATCATCCGGGCGCGTTGGAATTTGCGAGACTACTGGCCAATCATGGCGCTGGTCATCTGCCTGTCGATCGCGGGTTCGACAGCCCTTCTCCAGCAGGCAAGCTTCCGAGGCGTGCTCAGCCGGGTCCATGAGATGTCCGATGTCGTCCAACCCGATCGCCCGCTGGATAAGGTCAGTCGCGACCTCAACCTTATGGCCAAGAGCGTCATCGACGCGGAGGGGAACAACGTCGGACCCATTTTACCGGACGGCCAAGGCGGATGGACGATAGCCCGCCAAGTGTCGCCGCTGTCGCTGCGCCTCGAAGAGGAGGCGGCGATCGTGAAGGAGAACGACCTCGCCACCACCAAATTGCTGGAAACCGTCCTGGTGAGCGCCTTGGGTTTCTGGGCCATGATCGGCTTGTTGGCGGCGTGGTCGGTCGGGGATGGCCGTATCGAGGAAGAGGAGGCCGCGCATCCCAAATCGGCTTGACCGGAGTCACGGTATGAGGTGAACGCGCGCCAGGACGCACGCGGGTAGTGCCGTCACGTCGAAACGCGCTGCGGTCGATCCTGGCCGGCTGCGGCATGATAGAATTTCGACCCAGAATCCGGGTGGCGCTTATGATCACCCACGAAGGAGGCGCAGGCGCGCGGCGCCGATAGCGGCTCGCTAGAACGAATTGAGCCAGATCTTGCGGTTCGCAAAGTCCGTGGTGATGAGGAAATGCTGAAGCACGCCGACGCCGATGCTGCCGTCATGGGCGTCTGGGGCGTCGTCGATATCGACGTGGATGTCCAAGAAGGTCCGCCCAGGTTCGATCTGA
>JANXWN010000451.1 GCA_025351125.1 Caulobacteraceae bacterium
CCGGCGCTCCATCCGGAGCGGCGTCGACATTTAGAGTTTTTGATCGTGCCCCCCGCCTCGACCCCCACTCGCGCTGCAAGGCGTTTCGTCGTACTGAAGTCAACCGGGTTGGGGGCTCCGGGTCGTGTCTGG
Organism: Caulobacteraceae bacterium; assembly: GCA_025351125.1. Classification (GTDB taxonomy): domain Bacteria; phylum Pseudomonadota; class Alphaproteobacteria; order Caulobacterales; family Caulobacteraceae; genus Acaudatibacter. The sequence goes on from JANXWN010000451.1 coordinate 133, forward strand.
TTGGTGGGAGCGGGTCCGGGCGATCCCGACCTGTTGACCGTGAAGGCGGCCCGAGTCATCGGAACCGCCGACGTCGTGGTGCACGACGGCTTGGTCTCGGACGCGATAATGTCCTTGGCGCCCGACGCGGCGCGACGAATTAGTGTCGCCAAACGTAAGTCGCGTCATTCGTACGCACAGGACGAAATCAACGCGATGGTCGTCGCCTTCGCGTTAGACGGCCTAACGGTGGTACGACTAAAAGGCGGCGATCCGTTCATTTTCGGACGCGGCGGCGAAGAACTTGAAGCATGCCGTGCGGCGGGCGTGGAATGTGTGGTGATTCCCGGCGTGACGGCCGCCCTAGCGGCGAGCGCCGCCGCCGGTGCGCCCTTAACCCATCGGGGGATGGCGCAAGCGGTGATCTTCGTCACCGGACACGCGATGGGCGGCTTCGCGCCTGATCTGGATTGGGCAAGCCTTGCCAAGGGCAATCAGTCGGTGGTGTTCTATATGAGTTTGACGACGGCGGCGGCCGTATCGGAAAACCTCATCGAAGCCGGTCGCGCCGCGATGACTCCGGCTTTGATCGTCGAAAACGCCAGCTTGCCAAACGAACGCCGGGTGGTGACGACCCTCGGTGGATTGGGCGCGGCCACGTCCGGAATTACCGGTCCAGCCTTATTGATTGTGGGAGAGGCGATGAGTTTGGCGCGGTCGAGCGCATCTTTCCCCACGCGAGGCGGGGGCGACGCGGAAAGCGACCGGGACGCTGCTTCCAAGGCGGTAGCTCGAGAATCTCGGAGGCCTCGGTTATCCTCCCCGGGGGTCGCTTCGATTCCGCTCGCCGCTTCTCATCGAGCGGCGGGAGGAAGGTCATTATGAAGGCTCTGACCGCCAATCGTCTGGTCGACGGCGAAGTTGTCTTTTGGAACGCCGGCGTTTGGCTTGAGCGGTTCGGCGACGCGCAATTGTTCGATGACGACGGGCAGGCCGACGCCGCCGAGTCGATGGCGAAAACCCAAGTCACTCTGCTGGTCGATCCTTATTTGATCGATGTCGCTGCGGTTACCGGCGGTGTAGCGCCGATAAGTTATCGCGAACGCCTGCGCGCGCTCGGCCCGACCAACAAACTCACCCACGGCAAGCAGGCGCAAGGTGGCGCGGAAGTGGCGGTGCTGGCTCAGGCTCACGGCGCGGCTCGGTCTAAGGGCCGCATAAACCTAATCAGACGCAAATAAGGGTCTCGTATTTTGATGTATCGCTACGATCCTATTGACACGCAGATGCTGGCGGACCGGAATGCAGAGTTTCGTGCGCAGTGCCAGCGGCGATTGGCGGGTGAGATCTCCGAGGATCAGTTCAAACCGATCCGGCTGATGAATGGTCTTTATCTGCAATTGCACGCCTACATGTTGCGCATTGCCATCCCGTACGGTGCACTGACCAGCAATCAGTTGCGCATGTTAGCGCACGTCGCGCGCACTTATGATCGTGGTTACGGCCACTTTACCACCCGCACTAACTTGCAGTTACACTGGATTAAGCTCAAGGACGCCCCTGATATTCTTGACGAATTGGCTAAGGTAGACCTGCACGCCATACAAACCAGCGGCAACTGCATCCGAAATTTGACGGCCGACCCGCACGCCGGGGCGACCGCGGACGAGGTGGATGATCCTCGCGTCTGGGCCGAGGTCATCCGTCAGTGGTCGACCTTCCACCCCGAATTCACCTATCTGCCGCGCAAATTTAAAATTGCGGTAACCGGCGCGGCAAAGGATCGCGCCGCAATTCGCGTCTATGACATCGGTCTGCGCGTGCACCGCGACGATGCGGGAGAATTGTCGTTTGAAGTGTTGGTCGGGGGTGGGCTTGGGCGGACACCCTATTTGGGCTCGATGATCCGCGAACGCCTGCCGGCGCGGCATTTGCTAAGCTATATGCAGGCGATTTTGCGGGTCTACAATCGCCATGGTCGCCGCGACAATAGCTTAAAAGCTCGTATCAAAATACTTCTCGCCACACTCGGGCGTGATGAATTTGCTCGTCAGGTCGAAGAGGAATGGGCGCGCAACGATAAAGTGGCCGCCGATTTGCCAGCCACCGAATTAGCTCGCATCCGCGCCGCCTTCGCACCCAGTGGATTCGATATATTGCCACCCGTTTCGCGGATTTTCGAAGCCGCGAAGCGTGATGATCACGCTTTTGCGCGATTTGCCCGCCACAACGTCACGCCGCACAAGCAAGCCGGTTACGCGTTAATCGATGTTTCGCTCAAAGCGATCGGTGAAACACCTGGCGATTGCTCCGCCGAGCAAATGGAAATTGTCGCCGATCTCGCGGATCGTTATTCACTGAATGAGGTCCGGGTTGCTTACGAACAGAACTTAATCCTGCCTCACGTTAAGCTCGATGATCTGCCGACGGTATACGGCGCCTTGGCGGCCGTAGGTTTGGCCACCCCGAATATCGGCCTAATCAGCGACATCATTGCCTGTCCGGGCCTAGATTATTGCGCTCTCGCGAACGCGCGGGCGATACCCATCGCTCAGGACATTGCCCGGAAGTTTCAAGATCCCGATTTGGCCGAAAAAATCGGTGAATTAAAGATCAAGATCAGCGGCTGTATAAACGCCTGCGGTCACCATCATGTCGGTAACATCGGCATTTTGGGCGTCGATAAAAAGGGTGAGGAATTTTATCAATTAACCCTTGGCGGATCGGCGGACGACGACGCCTCGCTTGGTCAAAGCCTTGGTCCCTCGCTACCCGCGGAGCGGGTGGCGCCCGCGATTGATCAATTGGTCGACGTCTACCTACGCGAAC
>JANXWN010000454.1 GCA_025351125.1 Caulobacteraceae bacterium
CGTGCGCATCGCCACCGCCGTATTCTAGGCCACCGCGCCGTCTAACGTCACGCCGCGCGTTGCGGCGCGACGCATCAATCGTTAGGTTGCGCGCCGCAGCCGTGACCGGCTCGCGCGTGCGGAGAAATTAAACGTGGTCGATTTCGTCGAAGAGGTGGAAGAACAACTCCGCGCCGAACGCTACGCCACCATCGCCAAGCGCGTTTTGCCCTGGTTCGCGGCGGCCCTCGGCGCGGTTGTCATCGGATGGCTGTCGGTTTGGGCATATGATCTTTGGCGAAACCACAATATCGACACTGCCTCTGTAGCCTATGACAAAGGATTGTCGGCGCTGATTTCGGGCGATCAGACGGGCGCTTACACGGCGTTCGACGCAATCGCTAAATCTGGGCCGGCCGGGTACCGGGCCTTGGCGCTGATGCAGCAAGGCGACATCCGCGCTCAGGCCGATAAAGCCGACGAGGCCGCGGCCCTTTACGATTCCGCCGCCAAAGCCGCCCCCAATGCGGTATTCGGCGATCTCGCCCGATTGCGCGCCGTGCTGGTGTTGATCGACACTGCGCCGTTTCCACAGATCAAGACGCGGCTCGACGTGCTGATCGGCGATAAACGACCCTTCACGCTCGAGGCCCGGGAGGCCCTGGCGATGGCCAAATTGCAAGCCGGCAAGGTGCAGGAAGCGCGCGGCGATTTCAACGCCTTGACGCTCACGCTGGGTGTCTCGCAGCAAATGCGAGCGCGGGCGCAGAGCGCGATCGCTCTGATCGACGGCGGGCAATCGAAGGCGGCCGCGCAAGCGGTGCAAGCCGCCGTCGGCCTGCCGCCGATGGACCCGGCGAGTTTGGCGGCTTTGATCGGCGCCCCGCCGTCGCAACCGCAAGCTCCGGTCGCCCCCAATTCACCCCAAGACTCCCCGGTTGGTCAATAATGATGAGTAAACGCGCCATCGGCGTCGTCTTGGCCGTGGCCGCCCTGTCGCTGGGCGCTTGCTCCACGGTGTCTAAAATCGGATCGCTCAATCCGATTCACGGGAAAGGCAAGCGCAACGCGGTTATTCACACCAATCGCATTCCGGTCATTGCGCTGAACGATCAGCTGAAAGTCGCCGATGCGCTGAAAGGCCAGGATTTCCTGTTGCCCGACGCGGCGCCTTTGAGCGATTGGCCCTTGCCGGGCGGCACGCCGGCGCAGTCGGTCGAGCACGTCGACGCCGCGCCCGCCTTCGCGGTGGCTTGGCGCCGATCCATCGGCTCGGCCTCGTCGCGTAGCAAACATGTCACCGCGCCGCCGATCATCGCGGCGGGGCGGATTTACGTCATGGACGGCGGCGCGACGGTGTCGGCGCATGACGTTGCCAGCGGCGCGCCAATCTGGCGCGTGAACATCATGCCCAAATCGAAGCGCGATCATGAAGGTTGGGGCGGCGGCGTGGCCTTCGCCGACGGCAAGATCTACGTCGCTTCGGGTTTTCGCGAAGTCGTGCAGATCGATGCCGCGACCGGAGCCGTCGGCTGGCGCACCCGTACCGATGCGCCGATTCACGCCGCGCCAACCGTAACGGGCGGCAAGGTTTATGCCGTCGATGTCAATGACGAATTGCTCGCCTTCGACGCGGCCACCGGCACGCAGGCCTGGACCTATCAGGCCCTGACCGAGCCGGCGCGGATTTTGGCGGCGTCAAGTCCGGCGGTCGACAACGATACCCTGGTGACCTCGTTCGCCTCGGGCGAACTGGTCGCCCTGCGCGCGGCGAACGGCACCGAACTGTGGAACGCCAGCTTGTCAAAAGCCAGCCGGACCAACGCCCTTTCCGAAATTCGCGATATCGCCGGTCGCCCGGTGATCTACAAATCGGACGTCTTCGCGGTCAGCCATTCTGACGTCTTCGCGGCGGTGGATTTGCGAACCGGTATCCCGCGTTGGACCTTGCCGGTTTCGGCGACCACCACCCCGTGGGCGGCGGGCGATGTTGTTTATGTGGTCGATCAATCGGGTCAAGTGATCTGTGTGTCGCGCGACAGCGGTCAAGTCTATTGGATCCGCGATTTGAACGACGGGCTTAAAAAGAAGAGACGCGCCTATTGGTCCAGCCCCATCCTGGCGTCGAACCGGTTGATCACCTTGTCGACGCACGGCGACGCCTTGGCCCTGAACCCGAAGACCGGCGCGACCCTCAAGACCCTGAAGTTGGGTTCGGAAGCCCTGATCGGTCCCATCGCCGCGGGCGGAATGATCTACGCTCTGACCGACTCGGCGCAATTGATCGCGATACGGTGAACGGTTTTCGGCGGACCGTCTTATGGTGATGCTCGCCATCGTCGGTCGTCCGAATGTCGGCAAGTCGACCCTCTTTAACCGACTGGCGGGGCGGCGGCTGGCGATTGTTGATGATCGTCCCGGGGTGACCCGTGATCGCCGTTTCGGAACCGGTCGCCTGGGCGACCTCGACCTGGATATTATCGATACCGCCGGCTTCGAAGACGTCACCGACGACAGTCTCGAAGCGCGAATGCGTCACCAGACGGAATTGGCGGTGGCGCAAGCCGAAGTCATTCTGTTCATCATCGATGCGCGTGACGGCGTGGTTCCGCTCGATGAGCTGTTCGCTGGCGTGCTGCGGCGCAGCGGCAAGCCCGTGGTGATCGTGGCCAATAAGGCCGAGGGCCGGGCCGGCGATTCCGGAGTCCTCGAAGCCTTTAAGCTGGGTTTTGGCGAGGCGGTGGCTATTTCCGCGGCGCACGGTGAAGGGATGGGCGACCTGTTCGCCGCCGTTCTGGGCGCGATGCCGGCGGACCACGACGATGACGCCGCGCCGTCGGACGACAAGCCCATTCGGCTGGCGATCGTAGGGCGTCCGAACGCCGGAAAGTCCACTTTGGTCAATCGCCTGATCGGCGAGGAGCGTCTGTTGACGGGACCAGAAGCGGGCATCACGCGCGACGCGGTTTCCGTCGATTGGGATTGGCAGGGGCGGCGGATACGACTGGTCGATACCGCCGGCCTGCGGCGCAAGGCGCGGATCGACGAGGCGTTGGAGAAATTGTCGACGCAAGACGCTATCCGCGCGATCACCTTCGCCGAAGTGGTGTTGTTGGTGATGGACGCCACGCACGCGTTCGAAACCCAAGATCTGACCATCGCCGATTTGGTCGAACGAGAGGGCCGCGCTCTGGTGTTCGTGCTCGCCAAATGGGATTTGGTCGAGGATCCGGGGCTTAAGTTAAAGTCATTTATCGAACTGGCCGAACGGATGCTGCCGCAACTGCGCGGCGCGCCGATCGTCGCGCTATCGGCGGAGACCGGGCGCGGGTTGGATCGTCTGATGCCCGCCGTGCTGAAGGCACACGACGATTGGTCCACCAAATTGAAGACTCGCGATCTCAATGACTGGCTGAAGATGGCGGTCGAACGCCATCCGCCGCCCGCCGTCAACAACCGCCGGATCAAGCCCAAATACATGGCGCAAACCAAGGCGCGTCCGCCGACCTTCGTGTTGTTCGCCAGCCACGCCGACAAAATTCCCGACAGCTATCGCCGCTATTTGGTCAATTCGCTACGACAGAGCTTCGAATTGCCGGGCACGCCGATCCGTATCAGCGTCAAGTCCGGCAAGAACCCCTATGACGAAGAGGTCGCCGATCCGGTCAAGGCGTTCCAGGCCAAGCGGCGGCGCGTCCGCAAATCGGGCGAGGCCTTGATCAGGAAATAACGCCTTCGCCGCGCGTGGACATCCATTGCGAAAACAGGGTCGCCGCGGTCGGCAGGCCGAGGTCTGGCGTCAAAATCAGTTCAACGATCAGCGGACCGATTTGCGACGGGTCGGTCAGCGTCGCGGGGTCTTCTCCCGGAAATGCCTCGGCGCGCATCTTAGTGCGCATAACGCCAGGATCGACAAGCACCGCCCGGATCGGCGTGCTCTCCATTTCGTCGGCCCAACACCGCACCAGGGCTTCCAGTCCCGCCTTGGTGGCGGCGTAGGCTCCCCAATAGGCCGCGGGCCGCGTCGCCCGTCTCGACGTGAGGAAAATCGCGCGTCCCGCCTCGCTCAGCCGCAATAAGGGTTCAAGCGATCGGATCAGACGAAAGACGCTGGTCAGATTGGTGGCGACGGCCTTGTCCCACACGGTCGGTGGGATATGCGCCGCCGGTCGCAAGCCACCCAACATGGCGGCGGCATGCACCAAAATATCCAATTTTCCGTGCCGCTGATGGATGGCCAAACCCAGCTCGTCGATGCCGACGCCGTTGGTGAGGTCCAGAGGCACAAGCGTCGCCCGCCGGCCACCGGCGGCCAGAACGGCGTCGTCGAGATCCTCCAGAGCGCCCTGCGTGCGCCCGGTGGCGATGACATGAGCGCCGG